>JANLRZ010000256.1:0-26835 GCA_031362155.1 Acidimicrobiia bacterium
CGACCTCAGCCCATCGCCGCGGCAAAGCTCGCCTGCTCGTCCTGCCACCAGCGGGCGCGGCGATCGAAGCGCTCGGCCCCGCCCATCGCCTCCCACATCTGGATGAACCCGGGATCGCCGGCCTCGACCCGCCGCCGCACGAACGCACCCCGCGCCTCGATCGTCGCGTCGAACTGCGCCAGCACTTCGGCCCGGCCGTGATGATCGAGTCCGTAGTGGTCGGCGACGAGCCGTAAACGCGCGGGGAGATCCGAGGCGATGAAGCCATTCCGGGCCGCGTTCACCGGGTCGTCGATCGGCACACACATACGAGCAAACGCGGCAACGTCGAAGGACCGGCGCCCCGGTGCGGCATAATCGAAGTCCAACAACGCGACCGCGCGGCCCGACCGGAACACGACGTTCTCGAGACAGACATCGTTGTGGCAGATCGCCGGCCCGCCGATGGGGTCGACCATCTCGTTGCTCCACGTCGATCCGGTCGCGTCGTAGGCGACCGATGCGTCGTGCAATCCGCGGATCAGATCCGTGATCGACCTCAGCGCGTCATCCGTCTGCGCCCACGCCGGGTAGGGCGGGATCGGCACGTCACCCGCGACGAACACCAACCGCTCGCGACCGTCGTCATCGATGCCAACGGGGACCGACGCGCCGTGGAATCCGAGGCCCGGGAGTGCACCGAGAAACCGGTGGATCGAACGCGAATGAGGATTCGACGGCCGCAACACGTGCGCGCCGTCACGCGTGACCGCGCCGGCGTTCGCGACGCCCCCTTGGAGCGCTTCCTCCGACCCGTTGCCCATTCGCGCCTACGACGCGAGTTTGGCGACTTCGGCGACCGGATCGGGGAAGTCGTGGCCGCCGGGCGCGTCGGCCTTCGATGCGTAGGTGTCTCGGTACTCGTACCCCGAGAGATCACCGATCTCGAACATCAGCTCGTCGGTGATCTGGCGCAACACCAACCGATCGTCGGGCCGATCGACGTAATGGCCCATCGCCAACGGAGGCCCGAAACGAATGGTCACCTTGCGGAACAAGCGCGGCAACTTCTTGTCGGTTGGCTGGCACTCGTCGGTTCCGATGAGCCCGACCGGCACGATCGGGGCGCCGGTGCCGAGCGCGAGCCGGGCGACGCCGGTCTTGCCCTTGTGGAGGTACCCGTCACGAGTGCGCGTGCCCTCAGGGTAGATGCCGAACACTCCCCCGCCCTCCAAGACTTCTCCGGCGGCTGCGAGCGCGCCCTCGGAGGCCGACCCACCTTCGCGACGTATCGGAATCTGGCCGACAGCCCGAAAGAACCAGGCCGTTTTCGGATCATCGAAGTACTCGGCCTTGGCCACGAAGGTCACGCGGCGGCGAACAATCAAGGGGATGAAGATCGAATCCAGAAAGGAGCGATGGTTCGCGGCAAGGATCACCGGGCCGGATTTCGGCAAGTGATCCTGGCCCTCGACCCGGATGCGGTACGCGATCCGCAGGATCGGAGTCAGGATGATCTTCACGATCCAATACGCCATGCAGTTCCCCCCGTGCTGGTGCCGCGAGCCTAGGAGAGATCGCCCCGCCCGGGGTGGGTTCCCGTCAGCCCAGCTTGGGGAGGGCGCGGCGGATCCCGCGAATGGCCTGGCCGATCCGCTGCTCGTTCTCCACCAGCGCGAACCGAACGAACCCCTCGCCGCCCGGACCGAAACCGACACCCGGCGACACCGCGACCTTGGCTTCTTTGACCAGCATCTTGCAGAACTCGAGGCTGCCCATCTCTTCGTACGGTTCCGGCAACGGCGCCCAGACGAACATCGTCCCCATCGGCTTCGGGATGTCCCAGCCGATTCGGGCCAGCCCATCGATCAGCGCGTCGCGCCGGCCGAGATACACCTTGTTGACTTCGAGCGGGTAGTCGGGCGCTTCGTTCATCGCCACGATCGCCGCGATCTGAATCGGTTGGAACGTGCCGTAGTCGAGGTAGCTCTTGAGTCGCGCCAGCGCGCCCACGACCTCGGCATTGCCGAGCATGAACCCGACGCGCCAGCCGGCCATGGAGAAACTCTTGGTCAGGCTGTAGATCTCGACCGCCACTTCTTCGGCACCCGGCACCTGCAGCAGCGACGGGGGGTCGTAGCCGTCGAATCCGAGGTCGGCATAGGCGAAGTCGTGCACCAACAGCACGTCGTGGCTGCGCGCGAACTCGACCATGCGGGTCATGAAGTCGAGGTCCACACAGGTACCCGTCGGGTTGTGCGGGAACGACATCACGACCACGCGCGGTCGCGGCCATGCCTGTTCCCAGGCCGCGTGCAGGTTGGCGAAGAAGTTCTCGCCGGGTCCCATCCGGACGTAGTGCACGCCGGCGCCCGCGAGGATCGGCCCCCAGATGTGGATCGGGTACGACGGGCTCGGCACCAGCGCGGTGTCGCCCGGGCCGAGGAGTACCCACATGAGATGAGAGAAGCCCTCTTTGGCCCCAATGGTCGTGCAGACCTGCGTTTCCGGATCGAGCTCGACGCCGAACTTGCGCTGGTAGAGGTCAGCGATCGCCGACCGCAACCGCGGGACGCCGCGGGTCGCCGAGTACCGGTGGTTGCGGGGGTTCTGGGCCGCCTCGGCGAGTTTGTCGACCGCGATCTGAGGGGACGGGACGTCGGGGTTGCCGAACCCGAGGTCGATCACGTCCTCGCCGGCTCGCCGAAATGCCATCTTGAGCGCGTCGATCTCGGCGAACGCATAGGGCGGCAAGGCGTGGATGCGGCGGAATTCCATGCACCCACGGTAGTAGCCGACGGTCCGACAACCCGCGCTCGTTACCATCGCCGACCCATGAGCCTCCCCCAGCCCCTTGAAGCCGTCCTGCTCGATGTCGGGGGCGTGTTCCACCTCCCCGACCACGATCGCATCGTCGCGGCGATGGCCCGAGCCGACATCGAGGTCGATCCGGGCGAGCTCGATCGCGCCCACTACGCCGGCGTGAAGTCCCTCACCAACTTCCGCGAGGGCGACCGGGAGATCTGGCTCGCCTACAACCGCGGCTACGCGCACGCGCTCGGCGCAGCAGACCAGGTCGAGGCCGTCGCGGAAACGCTGCTCAACGAGTTCACGACCGGCGGCGTCTGGACCCGCATCATCCCCGGGTCAGCCGACGCGCTCCGAGCGATCAAAACCACCGGCGTGAAGCTCGCCATCGTCTCGAACGCCGACGGGTCGGTCGAGGCCCAACTCGCGGCCGACGGCATCTGCCAGATGGGACCCGGCCCGGGCACCGAGATGGACGCGATCCTCGATTCGATGGTCGTCGGCGTCGCGAAACCCGACCCCAAGATCTTCGAGATCGCGCTCGAACGCCTCGGCGGCATCGATCCCGCCCGGGCGATTCACGTTGGCGACACCCCGGCCGCCGACTGCGCGGGAGCCGAAGCCGCGGGCATCACACCCGTCTTGATCGACCCGTACGACGATCACCCCGGCTTCGACGGCCTCCGAATGCCATCGCTCGGAGCCGTCGCGGACCTGATCAGCTCGGCTTCTGGTTCCCCACGACCCACATAGAGAAGAACTGCGAACCCCCGCCGTACGCGTGACCGAGCGCCTTCCCCGTCTGCAGCGGCACTTGGTAGTCGCCCGCCCGTTCCCGGACCTGTTGCGCGGCCTCGCCGAATCGGATCATGCCGCTGGCCCCGATCGGGTTCGACGACAGCACTCCACCCGACGGGTTCCACGGAATGTCGCCGTCGGGCGCAGTCGCCCCGGCCTCGGTGAGCTTCCAACCGTCGCCTTCGGCACAAAAGCCCAGGTTCTCCAACCACATCGGTTCGTACCAGGAGAAGGGGACGTAGACCTCGGCACAGTCGAAGTCCTTGCGCGGGTCGGTGATCCCGGCCTGCGCGTAGACATCGGCGGCGCAGTCCTTGCCGGCCTGTGGGTTCACCTGGTCGCGACCCGCGAACATCGTGGGCTCGGACCGCATCGCGGTGCCGTGAATCCACGCGGGGGCGTCGGCCGCATCGGCCACATCTTCGGCACCGATCACCAGCGCCATGGCCCCGTCCGAGCTCGGACACGTGTCGAGATAGCGCAGCGGATCCCAGAGCAGGAACGACTCCTCGACGGTAGCGAGATCGATGTCGGGGAGGTGAAGGTGGGCCTTCGGGTTGCGCAACGCCGCGAGCCGGTCCTTCACCGCGACGAGGTGACCGATGTGGCGCGGAGCCTGGGAGCGAGCCATGTAGGCACGAATAATCGGCGCGAAGTACCCGCCGGCACCGGCGACGAGCGGCGCACTGAACGGCATCTGCACCGACAGTCCCCAGGTCGCGTTCGATTCCGACTGCTTCTCGAACGAGACGGTGAGCACCCGCTTGTGCACGCCGGCCATGACGAGCTTCGCCGCGACGATGGCAGTCGAGCCACCGACCGAGCCCGCGGTGTGCACTCGCAGCAGCGGCTTGCCGACCGCGCCGAGCGCGTCGGCGAGATACAGCTCGGGCATGATGACACCTTCAAACGTGTCAGGCGCCTTGCCCACGACGACGGCGTCGATATCGCCGAAGTCCATTCCCGCGTCTTCCAACGCTTCGAGCGCGGCCTCACGAACGAGGCCCGCGATCGACACGTCGTGGCGAGCGGAGACGTGACGGGTCTGACCGACCCCGATGACGGCAGTGCGAACGGATCCCACGACTACTCCCCCTCCAGGACGCACACCAAGTTCTGTTGCAGACACGGACCCTGGGTGGCGTGAGCCAACCCGCGGCCGATCTCGCCCCCGTTGATCCGCCGGAAGATCTCCCCGATCCGAATCAAGCCCGACGCCATCAGCGGGTTCGCGCCGAGGGCGCCGCCGGACGGGTTGATCCGAGTCTCGGCATCGAGCCCCAATGCCCGGGCGAGGATGATCTCGTCGTGGCTGAACTGCGCGTGCAACTCGACCGCGTCGAACCCGCCTTGGAGCGCTCCGGCTTCTTCGCCGGCTCGCTGGGTCGACATGCTCGCGGTGAGATCACGCACCCCGATATGGGGCGCGTCGATGCGGTGATCGATGCCCCGGATCCATGCCGGTCGCTCGCACTGGGCCCGGGCCACGTCGGCGGCGGCGATCACGATTGCCGCCGAACCGTCGGTGACCGGCGCGATGTCGGCATCGCGGAGCGGCGCGTGCGTGACCGGCCGAGCCAACAGCGCCTCGGCGTCGACGGCTTCACTCACGACCGCGTAGGGGTTGTCCTGCGCGTCCCGGCGCGAACGAGCTGCGACTGCGGCCAAATCGGCTTCGGTCACGTCGCCCTCGGCGAGGAGCGCGCTCGCTTGCAACGCTGCGAGATCCACCATCGAAGGCCACAGCGGCGCCACCGTGTACGGGTCGGTCTGGAGCGTGAGCAACTGGTGCACATCGGTGAGCGACGACTTCCCGAAGCCGTAGATCAGCGCGCTGTCGGCCTCGCCGGTCTGGATGGCAACCCATGCTTCGTAGAGCGCCCAGGCCGCATCCATCTCGACGTGACTCTCCTTGACCGGCGGCCACGCCCCGGCCGCGTCGAGCCCGGCCACGAACGTGAACGGTCCGCCGCTCAGGTAGTCGCACGATCCCGAGATCGTGAAGTCGATGTCGTGGCGGCCGAGGCCGGATGCGGCCACGGCTTCCTGCACGACCGGAATGATGAACTCGACCTCGTTGCGCTCGCGGTCCTTGACTGCGGTCCGCTGCGCAAACGAAATCACTCCGACATCTCTCACGCGTACTCCCGGTAGGACTCGTAGGGGGCATCCAGTTCGCCGTTGGGTTCGAACCACTTCAGACAGCGGGCATCGGGACGCAGGTTCTCGTCCCAGACCGCCCGCACTCGCAGACCCATGCGCACGTCGTCGACCGGCAGGCCCTGCACCAGACCGAGCCACGGAGTGTTGGAGCCGTCGAGCAGGATCTGTGCGCTCACATAGGGCACCGGTGGTGCGAGTTCGGACAATCCCGGGATGTTGGTGACGCAGAACGTCGTGACCGTGCCGTTCGGTCCGACCTCGACTTCGATCTCGGTCGGCGCACCGGTGGTGGGGTCCGAGCCCCGCGGCGGCACGTAGACCTTGTCGGAGTCGACGGCCCGCTGGCCGAGAATGCGTCCCTCGGCCATGCCTCGGAGATACTTGCTCGCCGCGACGCCGGCATTGACCTCGTACTCGAGCCGGATCGGTACGGCGATCCCGGTCACCGGCTCGTCACTCGTCTCGGCCGTGTTCGCCGGTGCGGCGGTCGGTGCTTCGCCATCGGACATGGGCACCCACGCCTCCAGGTCGGTCACGTAGCCAACCCGTTCCGACGCCCATCGCGGCATCACGCGCATGCCCACGGTCATCTCGTCGGCCGCGGCGACATCGACCACGTGCACCATCGGCACGTCGGCGCCGTCGGGCCGCACCAACGCGAACGCGAACGGCTTGGTGAGGTGATGCTTCCCCGCCTTGGGTTCACTCACCCACGTCCAGGACACGACCGTACCCGCCGGGCCACACTCGACGTACTCGTCGAGGGCGCCGCCGGTCTCGGGGTCGTACTCGGTCGGCGGCACCATGACCCGGCCGTCGCCGATCTTGATACCGATGATCCGACCATCGCGCAGTCCGGTGAGGTACCGCGAGACCGCAGTCCCGACCGATCGGGTGTATCCGCCCGGATAGTCGAGGACGTGATGTTCGATGAGTGGGGCGTTGGTCATGCAGGTCCTCCTCAGATCGCGGCGTCGCGGTCGGCCCAGTAGGGGTCGCGCAACTTCCGCTTCAACAACTTGCCGGTGGGCTCACGCGGCAGTTCGTCCATGAAGTCGATGGAACGCGGCCACTTGAACTTTGCCAGTCGCCCGGCGAGATGGTCCATGATCGATGCCCGCAGTGCATCATCGGCGGTCACTCCCGAGCGCACTTCGATCACCGCTTTGATCTGCTCGCCCATGTCGTCATCGGGAATCCCGAAGACCGCGGCATCCGCGATCTGGGGGTGGGCGAGCAACTCACCCTCGATCTCGGCCGGGTAGATGTTCACCCCGCCCGCGATGATCATGTCGGACTTGCGATCGCAGAGGAACAGGTAGCCCTCTTCGTTGAGGTAGCCGACGTCGCCGACGGTGAAGAACCCATCGGCGTCGTGCGAATCGTCGGTCTTGGTCTTGTCGCCTTTGTATTCGAAGTCGCCGGTCGACATCTTCATCCAGACGATGCCCGGCGTCCCGGTGGGACACTCCTTGCCGTCGTCGTCGACGATCTTGAGGGTCGAGTTCGGCCATACGGTGCCGACCGTGCCGGGGAAGTCCAACCACTGCGCCGCGGTAGCGAGGGTGCCGCCACCCTCGGTCGCGCCGTAGTACTCGATGATCGATTCGCCCCACCAGTCGATCATCTTGCGCTTCACGTCGATGGGGCACGGCGCGGCGGCGTGAATCGCGAACTTCATCGACGACACGTCGTACTTGGCCCGCACGTCGTCGGGAAGTTGCAGCATCCGGTGGAACTGCGTCGGCACCATGTGGGTGTGGGTGCAGCCGTACTGCTCGATGAGCGCGAGTGTCTTCTCGGGATCCCACTTGTCCATGTAGACGACCGGGTGGCCGGCATGCAGCGCGTTTCCGGCGAACGTCGTGACCGCGGTGTGATAGTTCGGCGAGGTCGACAGGTGCACGTTGTTGTCGCGCGGGAGGATCCCGAACAGCAACAGGAACATCGAGAACAACTCCGAAGCCGTGTCGGGGTCGAGGCCGGTCAGCGGGCGCTTGACTCCCTTGGGTCGGCCCGTCGTGCCGCTCGTGTAGTGCATCGCCGCGCCCGCCAGGCGATCGTCGGGCAGCGTCTCGGGCTGCGCGGCCATGAACGCGTCGAGCGATCGGAATCCGGGCACGGCGCCGACCGCGAGTCGGGCCTCGGCGGGGATTCGGGCATCGTCGGCCGCGGCCACCGCAAGGTCGGCGAACCGCTCGTGAGTCACGAACGCCTTCGCGTCGGAGTCGGCCAGGATGTAGGCGACCTCCGGAGGCGACAGGCGGTAATTGATCGGCACGTAATAGAGCCCGATCTGGAGAGCGGCGAGATAGACGGTGGCTGGGCTCGCGCCGTTCGGCAGGATGGCCGCGACCGTGTCGCCGGGCTCGAGGCCGAGCGAGCGCAGGCCGTGCGCCATCCGGTTGCAGCGGGCCAGCAGTTCACCGGCAGAGATCTCCGTGCCATCGGGATCCACGACGGCGAGCGCCTGGGGATCTTCCTGTGCGAAATACCAGAATCCACCGGGCATTGCGTGAAGTCCTTTCTCCGGGCCGCGAACCGACGCAGTAGAACACGTTCTCGCGCGCGCAGGCAACCGACGAACTCGGATGTTACGGATGTATCCTGATTTTTCGGGCCATTTGGTACTCGGGGTCCTGGACTCGTGCATCGCCACCTGAAAGACTCACCAGCAACATGAGCCGCATACGCAACAGACTTCGCTTCCAGACCCCCGAAGAGCGGGTGCTGAACGCACTGCTCCTCGTGATGGTCGGCGTCCTCATCGTGGTCGGGGTGAACAAGCTCCGCGAGGATCGCGCCGTCGCCGCCCCCGAGGTCCGGGGCGTCCAGGTCGAGCGGTCGACCACAACGAGCACGCGTCCGTCGGTGGCCGCGACGTCGGCCACGACCACCACCACCATCGACCCGCAACTGATCCTCTGGTACGCAGTCGCCTCGCAATCGCGGCCCGCGACCACCGGCCCGGCGACGACCGCGGACCCCGCGGCGCCGAGCAACGGGTTCCCGACGCCGTCGACCACGCGACCGACATCGACGACCACGACCAAGCCGCGTCCGGCGACCACGTCGACCTCGACGACCACGAGTACCACGTCGACCACCACGACCACGACGAGTCTCCCCGTGATCCTGGCTCCGTAGGACCGGTCGCGCGACCCGCGCCCGGCGCGGGCGGTGCAGTTAGCCGAGCGTGACCGGCAGGTGCTTGATGCCGTTGATCAAGTTCGAGGACAGGCGCTCGGGCTCGCCGGCCAGCCGCATCTCGGGCACCCGAGTGAGCATCTCCTCGAACATCACCTTGATCTCCATCTTGGCCAAGGCAACACCGAGGCAATAGTGCGGGCCGCGACCGCCAAAGGCGATGTGCTCGTTTGGGCTCCGGGTCACGTCGAACTGGTGGGAGTCCGCGAACACTTCCTCGTCCCGGTTGGCGGAGCCGTACCAAATCGTGACCTTGTCGTTCTGGCCGATCGGCACGCCCCGGAGTTCGGTGTCGAGCGTCGCGGTCCGCCGGAAGTACATCACCGGGCTGACATACCGCAGCATCTCGTCGACCAGAGTGTCGAGCGTCCCGGGAACATCGGCCAGGACCCGATCGCGCTGCTCCGGGTGTTCCAACAGCGCCAGCATTCCGCCACTGATCAAGTTGCGCGTGGTCTCGTTGCCGGCGACCGCGAGCAGGAGCACGAACACGTTGAACTCGATGTCCGAAAGCTGTTCGCCGTCGAGTTCGGCGCTGATCAGGGTGGTCACGATGTCGTCCATCGGACGTTCCCGGCGGGCGTCGGCCAGCGACTGCGCGTACATGTACAGCTCCATCGACGCTTCCATCGCCTCTTCCGGCGCGCCCTGGTTGTACTCAGGGTCGGAGTTGCCGATGAGGCGGTTGGACCACTCGAAGATCTTGTGGCGGTCCTCGTAGGGCACACCGAGGAGTTCGGCGATGACCACGAGCGGAAGTTCGGCCGCGAAGTTCGGCACGAAGTCGATGACGTCGGGGTTGCCGACCTGACGATCGACGATGACCTTGGCCGCCTCGCGAATGTGGGGCTCCATGGCCTTGATCACCTTCGGCGTGAAACCGCGCGCCACCAGATTGCGAAGGCGCGTGTGTTGCGGCGGGTCCTGGTTGAGCATCATCAGCTCGGTGCCCTCGGTCTGATCATCGAGGAGCGCTCCACCCTTGGCCGACGAGAACGTCTTGGAGTCACGTTCGATGGCAATCACGTCGGCGTACTTGCTCACCACCCAGAAACCGGGCGCATACCGCTCCGACGCGTGCCAGTAGACCGGCTCGTCGTGGCGCAACTCGTCGAAGAAGGCGTGCGGCGGGCCGGCCAGGTACGTGGTCGGATCATCCAGCTGCACCGCGTGCTTCACCATCGCAGAGTCCTCCGGGGGTTCGTCGGGGTTCGGGGTGGATCGGGCTCGGACGTCCGACGTTGCTTGCGCGTCCATTCCGAAACTAGAACACGTTCTAACCGCGCAGAATAGCCGACTTGACCATCCCCGAGGAGAGCGTCGTGACCGAAACACTGCCGATGACGACCAAGCACTGCACCGTCGAGCGGGACGGACACGTCGTGATCCTCACCATGAACCGGCCCGAGGCGCGCAACGCGCTGAGCCCCGACATGTTGGTGGGGCTGGCCGACGGGTTCACCTACGTGGACGACACGCCCGAGATTCGCTGCGCCATTCTCACCGGCGCCGGCGGCCAGTTCTCATCCGGGGCCGATCTCAAGGCGATGAGCACCCCGTCCGAGAGCGAGCACGTCCGCAACCGGATGGCCGAGGAACCCAATCTGCACTGGAAGGCCTTGCTCCGTGACTACCGCCTCACCAAGCCGTTGATCGCGGCCGTCGAGGGGTACGCGGTGGCGGGTGGCACCGAGATGCTGCAGGGCACCGACATCCGGGTCGCGGGTGAAGGCGCGATCTTCGGGGTGTGGGAGGGCAAGCGTGGCCTGTTCCCGCTCGGCGGCTCCGCGGTCCGACTCCCCCGTCAGATCCCGTACACCGTGGCCATGGACATCTTGTTGTCGTCGAAGCCGGTTCCGGCACCGGAGGCGTTGAGGATCGGCCTCATCGGCCGAGTGGTTCCCGACGGCACCGCGCTGGCCGCCGCCCGTGCGATCGCGGAGCAAGTGGCGGCCTGCGGACCGTTGTCGACCCAGGCGATCCTGAGAGCGTGGCGCGAAACCGAGTACCTCACCGAGGCCGAGGCGATGCCGATCCAGGACACGATTGGTTGGGAAGTCTTCGCTTCCGCCGATGCCCAAGAAGGGCCCCGGGCGTTCGCGGAGAAGCGCCCTCCGAACTTCGAGGGCAAGTGAGTGCGGTCGACCCCGGCCTGGGAGCCGGGTTCGTCACCCCCCAACGCGCCCGCCTCGCCGAGGCGGTCCGGCACCTCATCGATGCCACCCTCACGATGGAGGATGCGACCGAGGAACAGCTCGGCGGCGCGGCCGACATGACCGAGGCGGTGGCTCGCCACCTCGGACGCGAACCTCGGGGCGACGAGCGCGGCATCCGCAGCTCCGACGTGATGGGACATCACGACTACCTCCCGCGCTCACCGCTCGTCGGCGAGATCAGCCCGTTGGCACCGCCGATGACCTGGGTGTCCGACGTCGAGGGTCTCGCGATGACGGGTCAGTACCACGCCCCGTACGAAGGTCCGCCCGGGTACGTCCACGGCGGGTGGGTCGCGCTGACCTTCGACGAACTGCTCGGCATGGCCAACATCGCCAGTGGCAATCCGGGCATGACGGCCCGTCTCACCATCCGATACCTCAAGCCCACCCCGCTCCACCGGCCCGTGGAACTCCGGGGCCGGACCGATCGGGTCGAGGGTCGCCGGATCACGGCGACCGGCGAGATGTGGGTCGACGGGGTGAAGACCGCCGAAGCCGAAGGCCTCTTCGTGTCCATCGATCCCCGGATGGCCGCGGAGTATTTCGGTCGCGGCGAGGCCGCTCCGGCAGGTGCCGCCGAGCCAGACTGACCCCGTGCAGCGAATCGGGCTCGTCCTGGGCGCAGGTGGTGTGACTGGGCAGGCGTTCCACGCCGGCGTGCTCTCGGCCATCGCCGAGCACACCGGGTGGGATCCCCGCTCGGCGTCGATCATCGTGGGCACGTCGGCCGGATCGGCGGTCGGCGCCTACCTGCGATTCGGCTTGAGTGCGCCCGATTTCGCAGCTCGGCTGACCGACCAACCCTTGACGGCGGCGGGCGCCGCGCTGGTCGAACGACTCGGCCCGACCGGCGACTGGACCGAGCCGACTCGAGACCGTGAATGGTCTCCACCCGGTCGTGCACTCATGGGCCAGCTCGTGCGCGCACCATGGCGATTTCGGCCCGAAGCCCTGCTCGGCGTTTCGATGCCGACGGGTCGCATCGACACCGAGTCCTGGACCGCCGCCCTGCGTCCGATCGCCGGCGATTCCTGGCCCACGGCTCCACTCTGGATCTGCAGCGTCCGCATGGACGACGCCTCCCGGGTCGTCTTCGGTCGACCCGATGCACCCACCACCGATGTCCCGACGGCCGTCGGCGCGAGCTCCGCGATTCCCGGGTACTTCGCGCCCGTCACCATCCACGGCCGCCGCTACGTCGACGGCGCCGTGCACTCACCGACCAACGCCGACGTGTTGCGCCATCACGCCCTCGATCTGGTCATCGTCTCGTCGCCGATGTCGGCGTCCCGCTCGGCCTCGGTCCGCAGCCCCGTCCACGCGGCGCGCCGCCATTTTGGCCTCCGCCTCGGCCAGGAAGTCCGCCGGCTTCGGCGCGGCGGGGTCACCGTAGTCGCCTTCCAGCCCAGCGATGCCGACCTTGCGGTCATGGGCGGACGGGCCATGGATCCCAGCCGGGCCCAGGCGGTCGCGGCCCAAGCCCGATCGACCACGGTGCGCCGGCTGACGGAACGGGACGAACCCCTCGATCTCGCGCCGCACGGCCCTTGAGCCGAGTGTCTGCTCGGTCGAAGGCCAGATCGAAGGCGAGGCGCCCTCGGGACGAGATCGAGCATGCGCACACGAACGCACGGGGATTTGGAGGTGGCGACGTTCCTTGCTCGAGTCTCTCTACTTCACCGACTACGAGACCGGGGATCCGGCCTCGTGCATCTGGAGAGAGATCCAGAACCCGTAGGACCCGCCCGTCGGTTCGGCGCAGCCTCGATGCGAGTACGCGTTCTCCCCCGCTAGGGTCCGGCGCCATGACGGGGCCGGTGACATCGGGAACGACCTCCGAGCGTGATCGCGAAACCGCGGCCCGAAGAGAGCGCATGATCGCAGCCGCCGTCGACCTCGCCGTCGTGGGCGGGTACGACGCGGTACAGATGCGCGACGTCGCGTCGCGCGCCGAGGTGGCACTCGGCACGCTGTACCGGCATTATCCGTCGAAGGACCACTTGCTGCTCGCGGCATTGACCGAACAGGCCGAGGCCTTGCGCGACCGACTCGCTCTGCGACCACCCGAAGGGTCCGACGCCGCGGCCCGCACCGCCGACGTCCTGCGGCGCGCCAGCCGCTCCCTCGCCCGCCGCCCCGAACTCACGGCCGCGTTGGTGACCTCGCTCACCACCCCGGAGTCCGACACCGCACCCAACAAGCGGGCCGTTGAACTCGTGCTGCGCGACATCATCGCCGCGGCCATCGGCGGATCCGACATCCACGACCCCGACGGCGTGGTCCGCACGCTCGGCTACGTGTGGCTCGCGGTGCTCTCGGCCTGGGTGAGCGGAACGCTCGGTTCGGACGAGATGGCCGACGACCTCGAAACCGCGGCGCGGCTCCTGCTCAGTGAGGAGATCGCCTGGCCCGTGGAGCAGGGGCGCTAAGTCACCGCACCAGGCGGCGGAGATCTTCACCGATCCGTTCGGCATTGGTCGGGTCGCTCGAATCGACCGGCCCCAGAATCGCCCAGTCCGCACCGGCGTCGCGGTACCGGGCAAGTTCGGTCGCCACAGTGAGCGGGCCACCCACGAGCGTGGATGGACCGGCCCCCAGCCGGGCGGCCTTCTCGCGAGCGGCCTCGTCGTCGGCGGCGAGCACAACGAGCCCACCCCAACTCGTCGTAAACGTCTCGGGATTGGGATTCAACCGTTGGACCAAGGCGGCCACTTCCGCGGCCTCGCGCCCGAAGTGCTCGACGTCGGCCCCCCAGCGGTTCCAGCCCTGACCACTCTCGGCCGCGATGAGACCGACGTGACGTGCCCTGCCGCCCACCCAGGTCGGGTACGGGCGACCGGCGAGTTCGCGGAGTGCGGCCCGCAGGCGTTTCACCCGATCGGTCTCGGTGCCCATCGGGAGGCCGAAGGTCTCCATCTCGGCGCGACTCTCCTCGTCGCCCGCGCCGATACCGACCACCAACCGCGGGCCGGCGATTCGTACGACCGTGTCGAGCGCGGTCGCGAGCACGGCCGGAGGACGCAACGACGCCCGTACGACCAACGTTCCGAGGGTGATGCGATTCGTGGCCGCGGCGAGCGCGCCGAGCAACGCCGTGCACTCCAGCGCGGGACGCATCGCGCCATCGGCGCCGACGCGAAACAGGTGGTCATAGACGAAGAGTCCGTCGACCCCGGCAGCCTCGGCGGCGGCGGCCACCCGCAGCGGCACCTCGGGGTCAGTCGTGAACGACGGGAGGGTGAGACCGATCTTCATGAGGTTCCCGTCGTGCCCTGCTGATCGAGCGCCAGGGTCCCGGCACCGATCACCCCGGCGCGTTCACCAAGGGTCGCCGGCACGATCGCCGGCAGCGGTCGGTAGCTCGCACCTTCGATGTGGCCGAGGAAGTGCCGACGAATTGGTTCGAGGTAGAGGTCACCGTCGTTGACAATTCCACCGGCGATCGCAATCACCCCCGGATCGAAGATGTTGGCCAGCCCGACCAGGCCGAGCGCGACATTGCGTCCGTACTCCTCCACGATGGCCAGCGCGTCGACCGCGCCGTCCCGGGCGGCCTCGGACACGTGTTGGCCGGTGATGGCATCGACATCGCCGCCCGCGAGCGCGAGCACGCTGACGAGCGCCCCTCGCGCGGCTGCGGCACGCGCCATGACGCCGAGCGCCGTCCCCGAAGCCATCGCCTCCCAGTGCCCAACCTCGCCGCACGCACAGAGCGGTCCATCGGGATCGATCTGGAAGTGCCCGACTTCGGCGGCGAATCCGTTCGCGCCCCGCAGCACTTTCCCGCCCACGATGATGCCGCCCCCGACGCCGGTGCCGAGCGTGATGACCATCGCGTCGGTCATTCCCGCCGCGGCACCAAAGCGCACCTCGGCGTACGCCGCGACGTTGGCGTCGTTGTCGACCGTCGCCGGTAGACCCACGGCTGCCTCCACGTCGGCGCGCACCCTCGTGGAGCGAAACGCGGGCACATTCGGCGAGTAGTGGATCGAACCGTCGAGGTCGACCATGCCTGCCGCGCCAATCCCCACGGTGGCCACGGCGGGATACTGGCCCCGCAGTTCGGCAACCGATGCTTCAATCGCCGCGAGCAGGGTCTCCCAGGTCGAGGTGGGTGACGGCACTCGACATTCGGCGAGGATCTCGCCGCGGTCGCTGACGACCGCACCGAGCACCTTGGTGCCGCCAATGTCGAGACCGATCCCGACTCGTTCGGTCACGAACCGTCTTCCGAGCCCAGCCAGGACACCTGACTCGGTCCCGCGGCGTCGGCCGGGCCCGTCGAATCGGCACTCATCGGTGGCTCGGGCGTTTCCGGCACGGTCGCTCCGGCGCGAGCCATCGCCGACCGTTCGGCCATGGCGGCGCGTTGCTGGGCGAGGACCGCTTCAGTCGCGTCGACCAACACCTTCACGGTGAGGACGACCTCGTGGGCGGCGGCAACGAGGTGTTCGGCGGCTTCGGGTTGGGCATCACTCAGCCCCTCGACCAGCGCGACGAGGGTTGCGAACCCGCCGACATCGGCGTTCGCGTATTGCTCCCCGCCGGCGTCGGACCCTTCGACATGATCGTGCTCGGGCGACTGGCGCCATCCCATGCCGAGGTCGTCGGCCGACGCATCGGAGGCGCGCTCGAAGAAGGGATTGCGACGCGGAGTTCCCGGATCACGCATGATGGGCGAGATTACTGCCGAGGCTGCTCGACGGCCTTCTTCAGCTCGCGCAACGCGGTCCCCATGATCATTCCTGCCGCTCGGCGCTTGATCAGACCGGGCAACGGGATCGACAGGTCGACCACGAGGTCGTAATGCACGCGGGTCGCCTCGCCCTCGGGTTCGAAACGGTAGGTGCCATCGAGCTGGCGGAGCTTCTCCCCCGAGTCGAGCACCCATGAGAACGAATCAGGCAGTGCCGAATAGTCGTACTTGAGGACGTACTTGAAGCTCTGCCCCATGGCGGCGGCCCGGAATTCGACCAACGCGCCGCGCCCCTCGTCATCCCGTTCGACGATGGTGACCTGCTTCAGGTCGCGTGCCCACGAGGGGTAGGCCTCGAAGTCGAGCACGACCGCGAGACACTCATCCATGGTCGCGTCGATGCGAATGCGTTCATTGGCGTGTTCGGCCATCGGCCCTCCTCTGCGTTGCCCCACCTTGCCGCGCGGACCGGTCGGGCCGCAACGGTCGGGCCGGGGGTGTGACATCTTTGCGCATTGGGAAGCGGGCGTAGCGCGCGCCCCAGAAGCCAACGAATCCCAGTGACAGCATCGGCACCAACACCGCGAACGGGTTCGAACCTGCGGCGACCGCCGTGATCACGAGACTCAGGGCGAACGAGCCGTAGAGGTGGCGGCGCACCGGTCGGTCGATGTCACCCTCGGCGAGGAACAGACTCCCGACCGCGATGTCGTCGCCCTGGGAACTGCGGGTCACCGCGATCGCGAATGCCCACACCCACACGACGAGCGAGATGCCGAAGAGGGCCAAACCGACTCCGGCCGAGATCCCCTCGCCCGAGCTCATCCCGGCCAGCGCCGGGATCGAACCAAGGGCAAACACCAGATTGCTCGCCCACGACACGACGATGGTCCGGCGTCCGGGGGTCGGCGCGTTCATCGCCGCAGGCTAACGCCCACCCCTTCTCGAGTCCGAGCCCGACGCGAGTCGGCTTCGCGCTCAGGTGGTCAGGACGGTGAAGTCGCCGGCGGCAAGCCGGGCCAATGGTGTGACCCGCTCGTCGTAGGACCACTCGGCCTCAGCGTGGCGGCGGGCCGCGACGCCCATCGCCGCCCGGCGGGCGGGATCGTCCAACAGCTCGCGCAACGCAACGGCGACCGCGCCCGGATCACGTGGCGTCACCACCAACCCGGTCTCGCCGTCGAGCACCGCTTCATCAGACCCGCCACTCCGACCCGCGACACAGGCGAGCCCCGAGGCGCCGGCTTCGAGGAACACGATTCCGAACCCTTCGGCTTCGAGGCCCGCCCACCGGTCGCGACACACCATGGCAAACAGGTCCGCCGCCCGGTGCGCAAGCGGCAACTCTGCTTCCGAGACCCGGCCGAGCAGGCGCACGCGATCGTCCAGGCCCAGCGAACGGACGCGTTGTTCGAGCCGAGCTGCATCCCGGCCGCCACCGACGATCACGAGCTGGACGTCGGTCGGCAGACGCGAGAGCGCGTCGATCATCACATCGAATCCCTTGCGCGGCACCAAGCGACTGGCCCCCAGGATGATGCGCGCGTCCGGATCGAGCCCGAGGGTTTCCCGAGCCGCGGCCCGCTCGGCCGGTCCGGCCGGTGGACGGAACCGATCCGGGTCGATCCCCGGGGGCACCACCAGCGACGGGAGCGGGCGTCCCGCGCCGCGCTCGGCCTCGGCCAGCGGATAGCCACCGGCGGCCACGATGCCGGCCGCGCCCCGCAGCACGCGCCGCAGCAGCGGCTTGCTCGGCAGCCGCCCGGGAACCGTGATCTCGGCACCATGGACGACCACGACCCACGGCGCGGCCGAGAGTCGATCGCCGATCAGCCCGAGTGGGAGCGCGGGGTCGAGGAAGATGACATCCGCGTCGATCTCGCGCGCCAACGCATCGACATCGCGGGACAGCCCCGGTGTCGGGAGCAGCACCGGCTCCCGACGACGCACCACGCGGAACTCCTGGTGCGCGTCCCAGGCGCGATCACCGGCATACGGAGTGGTGAGCACGGTGGTCTCGGCGGGGGGCAGGCGACGCCACAACTCCCACAGGTACGACTGGATCCCACCGACCTTGGGCGGGAAGTCATTCGTCACGAGGAGCGACGTCATGTTCCCGGTTCCGGTTCGGGCATCACTTCACGGCCGAGCGCAGCCACGTGCTGTTCTCGCACCCGCGGATCGGCCCCGCTCCACAGCAACGCCAGGCCGGCGGCCGACGCGAGCGCACCGAAGAAGAATCCCCCTTCGTAGGACGTCAGGCTGACCACCGCGCCCACGAGGAAGGCACCAAACCCTTGCGAGAGGTCGAAGAACGTGCTGAACGTGCCGACCACCGCCGCCCGCTCCCGTTCGTCGACTCCGACCAGCGCCAGCGTCATGAGGTTGGTGTACATCATCGACATCCCGAACGCGAAGATCACCGTTCCCACAATCAGGCCGACCCGGCTCGGAAACAGCGCGATGACGACCATCGCCGTCCCGGCGCCCGTGAGCGCGACGGTTCCCCCGCGAAGCGGGCCGAGTCGGTCGGGCAAGGTCGCGCCGAAGATGCGAATCGCCAGCACCAGGCCGCCGTAGAGCAAGAAGAAGTCGCCGACGTCTTCGATGCCGAACGTCCGACCGTAGAGCTTCAAGAACGCGGTGTACCCGGCGAGGGCGATGAGCCCGAGGAACATGATGATGCCGGGCAGGATCGCGGCCCGATGAAGGAGCGGCCCACCCTCGGTCGGCGTCACGTCCGGGCGGGTCTCGCGAGTGAAGAACCCGAGCATCGCCGCGGCCGCCGCGAGTGCCCCGCCCACGTACCAGACCGCGTGGAATCCCCACGCCTGTTGCACGCTCTCGCCGATCTTGGGACCGAACGCGAGCCCGGTGTAGACCGCGACCGACCAGTAGGACAGCGCCTCGCCGCGACGGTCGACCGGCGACAGGTCGGTGATCATCGTGGCCGCGCCGACGAAGAAGGCAGCCTCGCCGATCCCGCCGACCAGCCGAATCCCCACCAACGCCGGCAGGCTCGTGGCGAACACGTATCCGAAGGTGGTCACCGCGACGATCGCGGCACCACCGATGACCAGGACCCGACGGCCGGTGCGGTCGCCGATCCGCCCGGCGAACGGGCGCAAGATCACCGCACCCACCGCGAACGCGCCCACGGCAATGCCGACACCCAATGCACCCGAATGGAACTCGTGTTTCGCGAAGACGGGGAGCACGGCAATGCCGGTGCCGAGCGAGACGAAATACAAGCCGCCGGCCAGCGTCACCAGCACGAACTGCGCGGTGACGAACCGTTCTCGCGAACGCGCCACCTCAGGGGTTCTCGGCCGCAAAAGCCAACGCGGCGGCGAACGAATCGCGCGCCGCGATCATGCGTCGGTATTGGATCACCCGGCGAGGTTGCGAGAACCCGAGCACACCACTGATCCGGCCGTTGCGTTCGAAGATCGCCACGAATCGATCCTCGTCGACCGACCCGGACACGATCTCCATCCGGTCGTCGCCGCTGAAGCGGCCGGCGCTCTGGATCTTGACGTCGTACTGATCGGACCAGACGAACGGCACCGTCACGAAGGGCACGGCGTCGTCGCCGGCGAGCAACGATCGCGCCGCGTGGGTTCCCTGTTCCGCCGCGTTCGTCCAATGTTCGATCCGCATGACCTCACCGTCGAACTGCTCGTTCGGCCACCGACACACGTCACCGGCCGCAACGATCCCCGGCGCGGCCCGCAGCGACGCGTCGCACACCACGCCGTTGTCGATCGTCAGACCCGAACCGTCGAGCCAATCCGTGGTTGGCACGGCGCCGATCGCGACGAGGACCGCGTCGCTCTCGATCACCGAACCGTCGACCAGATGCACACGCTCGACCGTGGCGTCGCCCGCGATCGCGTCGACGCCGACGCCGAGGCGCAGATCCACGCCATGGGCGCGGTGGAGTCGCGCCAACACTTCGCCGATGACGGGACCGACCCCTCGCACCATCGGTTGCGGGAGCGCTTCGAGGACCGTCACCGCGCGTCCGTGGGCCCGGGCGGTGGCCGCGACCTCCGCACCGATGAACCCGGCCCCGATCACGCACAGCCGGGCATCGCCGTCGATCCAACCGCGCAGGGCATCGGCGTCCGCGATCGTGCGCAACGTGTGCACGCCGGCGAGCTCGGGCTGGGACGGAAGCCGGCGCGGCGCCGCACCCGTGGCGATCACGAGACCGTCGAACGCCAGAGCATCCTCGCCCACACCGAGCGTCCGGGCCGACACATCCAACGAATGCGCGGCCGCGCCGAGGCGTAGATCCACGGCGAGTTCGTCGTAACCCTGCGCCCGCAGTGCCAACGACGCCCGATCGGCGTCACCAGCCAGGTAGGCCTTGGACAGCGGCGGACGGTCGTAGGGCTCGAATGATTCCGCGCCGACGAGAGTCAGCCGCCCGGCGTATCCCTCCCGGCGCAACGCCTCGACGGCCCGCAACCCGGCGAGCGAGGCCCCGACGACGACAATGTGTTCCACAACGGATCGACCCCGAGGTGCTCAGCCTTCGACCGAAATCGCTCCGGTCGGGCAGGTGCGGACGGCCTCTTCCACCGCCGGGCGCTGCTCCTCGCCCGGTTCCTCCTGAAGGATGTAGAGGAAGTTGTCGTCGCGCACCTCGAAGATGTCGGGTGCCACGGCCATGCACACCGCGTTGCTCTTGCATTTGTCGAAATCGACGACGATCTTCATCGTGAGCCTCCTCATTCCGGTCGGTTCGAGCACACTAGAGGCAACGTGGCGAGCCCAACCGTGCATCCGGAGCCGGCGGGTCGGCCCCACGAGCAACGTGCGCGAAACCTGACTCCGGCGTCATACTGACGGCCCGTCAGATTCGCTCCACAGATCGGATTGCCCGTGCCTGCGCGCCCCGCCGCTGTTCGCAGCCCCCGCACCGACGCCGACCTCGACGTGTCGGGTCGGCCGCTCGGGTTGCGCTCCGTCGACCTCGAGGCGTTCCTCCACCCCCGGTCGATCGCGCTCATCGGCGCCTCGGAGCAGTCGGCCAAACCGAACACCGCAATGACCCGGAAGTTCGATGCCTGGGCGAAGGCCAACGGCGCGGCGTTCTACCCGGTGCACCCCCGGTACGAGACCGTGTTCGGCCACCCCGTGTACGCCTCACTCGCCGACGTCCCCGGCGAGATCGACCTGGCGATCATCCTCACGGGCAAAGCGGTCGACACGTTCGAGGAGGTGCTGGCCAGCTCGGCCAAGTTCGCAGTGATCTTCGCCGCCGGCTTCAGCGAGACGGGCAAAGACGGCGAGAAGCTCGAGCGGCGCCTCGACGCCTTGGTGCGCGGCGGCGACGTTCGCCTCCTCGGGCCAAATACGAACCTCAACGCCTTCGAGGACTTCCGCCAGGATCTCGATGGTCCGTCCATCGCGCTCGTGACCCAGTCCGGCCACCAGGGCCGTCCGGTCTTCCAGGGTCAGGAGTTGGGAATCCGCCTCAGCCACTGGGCACCGACGGGGAACGAAGTGGACCTCGAGTTCGCCGACTTCGCCTCCCACTTCGCGTCCCAACCCGAAGTCGGCGTGGTCGCCTGCTACATCGAGGGCTTCAAGGACGGCCGCACGTTGATGCTCGCCGCCGACCACGCGGCCTCGCTCCACAAGCCGATGGTCATGGTCAAGGTCGGGCGCACCGCAACCGGCGCGTCGATGGCCCAGAGCCACACCGGTCACCTCACCGGTTCCGATGCGATCATCTCGGCGGTGTTCCGCCAGTTCGGCATCACGCGCGTCGACGGCCTCGACGAGTTGCTCGAGGTGTCCGCCGGTCTCGCCCGCACCCGGCCCACCACCCTGCCGGCTTGGGCAACGCGCGATCGCGAGCCGGGTGTCTGCGTCTACGCGATCTCGGGCGGAACCGGCGCCCACATGGCCGACATGCTCGCCGCCGCGGGGCTCGAACTCCCCGACCTCACCAAGCGAACCCAGAAGACGCTGCACGACGGGCTCATCCCGGCCTACCTGCGGGTGAGCAACCCCGTCGACTGCGGCGGCCCGCCCGTCGCCGACGCTCGCGGCCGCCAGATTCTCGATGCGATCGTGGCCGACCCGAAGGTCGACGTCATCGTCGTACCCATTACCGGTGCCGTCGCCGCGTTCAGCAAGCCCTTCACCCGTGACCTGGTGGACGTCGCCGCGACCACCGACAAGCCGATCTTCGTGGTGTGGGGTGCACCTCCCGGCACCGACGACACCTATTACTTCCGTCTCCTCGACGGCGGCCTCCCCGTCTTTCGGACGTTCGGGAACTGCGTCACCGGGATCCGGGCCTACGTCGACTACTGGCGGTTCGCCGCGCATCGTCGGTCACCGTTCATCGACGCACCCACGAAACCCCTCGCCGCGGCGAAGCAGGCACGGGCCATCCTCGAACAGGCAGCACCCGGCACGGCACTCTCCGAGTGGCAGAGCAAGCGTGTGCTCGCCGCCTACGGCATCCGGTCCTCGAAAGAGGAGCTGTGCACTTCGGCGGCGATGGCCGTGAAAGCAGCCGCCGCAATCGGTCACCCCGTCGTGATGAAAGTGTCGTCCCCCGACCTGCTCCACAAGAGCGACCTCGGGTTGGTCAAGATCGGCGTCGGGTCGGCCGCCGCGGTGCGCGCCACCTACGACGAACTCCTCGCGACCGCGCGAAAGGCCGGAGGCAAGAACGTCCGGATCGATGGCGTCATCGTGAGTGAACTGGTCAGCGGTGGGGTCGAGACCGTGGTCGGCGTCTCCCAGGACGAGCTGTTTGGACCCGTGGTCATGGCCGGTCTCGGCGGCATCTTCGTCGAAGTGCTCGGCGACGTCACATTCCGGGTCCCACCCTTCGGCGATGACCAAGCCGCCGCCATGCTGACGGAACTCGCGGGATCGAAGATGTTCGAAGGTGTCCGCGGCGCGAAGCCGGCGGATCGGTCCGCCCTGATCGACGTCATCATGAAGGTGCAACGCCTCGCACTGGACCTCGCCGACGAGATCGGCGAACTCGACATCAATCCACTCGTCATCCGACCGCGTGGTGCCGTCGCCCTCGACGCGCTCATCATTCGGTCCGCCAAGAGGAAGTAGATCCATGGACTCGGACACCGCAGCCAAGGCCGACGCCGAACTCACTGCCAACCTGCGCGATGGCGTGCTCTGGCTCACGATCAACCGGCCGGAGTCTTCGAACTCCATCCCGTTTTACGTGCGCGATCGCCTCATCGAACACTTCCGCGACGCGCACAGCGACCTCGCGGTTCGATGCATCGTGTTAACCGCGGCCGGTGAACGGCACTTCTGCACGGGATCCGATCTCCGGGTCCGACCTCCGATGCCGCCGAAGCCCGAGGGCGCGCCCGACTTCGTCGCCGGCAGTGCGGTGCACATGATGCGAACCGGGTTCCAACAACTCATGGAGCGCATGCAGGATTGCCAGAAGCCGATCATCGTGGCGCTCAACGGCACCGCGGCGGGCGGCGGGGCGATGCTGACCCTCGCGGCCGACCTGGTGATCGCAGCCGACACCGCCAAGATCGTCGACGTCTTCGGGAAGCAAGCCCTCATCCCCGACGGCGGGTTCCTCTACCTGTTGCCCCGGATCGTCGGCACCCACAAGGCCGCCGAGATCGTATTCCTCGGCGATGTCATCACCGCCGCCGACGCGGCCGCGTTGGGAATCGTGAACCGGGTGGTACCGGCCGCGGAACTCCAGACCGCCACGGCCGAGTGGGCGGCACGAATCGCAGCCAAGCCCACCAAGGTGCTCGGCTGGGCGAAGAAGTTGCTCCACGACGCGACCGAGATCCCACGGACGGCAACCCTCGAGAACGAAGCGGTCTTCATCGAACTCAACCAGGGCACCGAGGATGGCAAGGAACGCATGGCCGCCACGATGGAAAAGCGCGACCCCGTCTGGCGCGGCTGGTGAAAACTCTCCGAAGCGAGGCGACAACAGCGAGGCTCGCAGTCCGTGGACGCCGAGTGGGGCCCGAGCGGCCTGCGACGCAGTCGCATGAGCGGAAATGAAGGATGCGTGTGCCGTGGTCGGGATTGGCCAGACCGCGTACGGCAAGGGACTTCCGGATACCGAACTCTCGCTCGCGTGCCAGGCGATCAGCGCCGCGATCGACGATGCCGGATTGGCGCCGGGCGACGTAGACGGCCTGGCGATGTTCTCGATGGAGGACGGCCGCGAAGTCGATGTCGCCCGCAATGTCGGGCTCGGCGACATCACCTTCTTCTCCCAGGTGGGCTTCGGCGGCGGCGCCGGCTGCGGCGTCGTCGGCCACGCCGCGATGGCGGTCGCGACCGGCCAGTGCACGACCGCAGTCGCGTGGCGGGCTCGCAAACGATCCTCCGCCGCGAGCCGCCCGTGGGCCCAGGTCTCGGACCGGCTCGCCGGTCACCAGCAATGGAGCCGGCCCTTCGGAGTACTCCGGCCCGTCGACGAGATCGCGATGCTCACTCGTCGGGCGATGCATCAGTACGGCTACACCCGCGACCACCTCGCCAACGTCGCGCTGGCCTTTCGCAAACACGCCAATCACAATCCGATCGCGACGATGCACGACAAACCACTCACCCGCGAGCAGTACCTGGAGGCACGCTGGATCTCGGAGCCGTTGTGCCTGTTCGACAACTGCCTCGAGACCGACGGTGCCCTCGCGGTCGTGATCACCAGCGCCGAACGCGCGCGCGACCTCCCGCAACCACCCGCGTACATCCATTCGTTCGCACAGAGCATCCCGCAGCAACACCAGGTGATGACCAACTACTTCTGCGATGACCCCCTCACCGGTCCGGCGTGGGCGTGCGCGCGCTTGCTGTGGGATAGGAGCGACTTCCAACCCGCCGACGTCCCTGTCGCGCAGCTCTACGACGCCTTCAGCCCGCTGATCCCGCTGTCGCTCGAGGGCTACGGCTTCTGCGGTCGGGGCGAAGGCGGCGAGTTCACCAACGACGGTGGCCTGGAGTGGCCGAACGGTCGACTGCCCACCAACACCTCGGGCGGTGGGATGTCCGAGGCATACGTCCACGGATTCAACCTCGTGTTGGAAGGCGTCCGCCAGATCCGAGGAACGTCGCCGAACCAGGTCGCGGATGCCACCTGCTCGCTCGTCACCAGCGGCGAGGGCGTCCCGACCTCCGCCGTCCTCTTCCGCCGATAGGCCGAATCGACATGTCCGACTTCCTGCTCCCCGACCTCGACGATGAGACCTCGGCACCGTTCTGGGCGGGCACGGCGCGCCACGAGCTGCTGGTGCAGGCATGCGGCGCGTGTGGGCGGTGGCGCATGCCGCCGCGTCCGATGTGCCCTCACTGCCAGTCGATCAGCGTCACGTGGGTCCCGACGAGCGGGCACGCGACGATCTGGTCGTTCATCGTGCCCCACCCGCCGTTGCTGCCCGCCTACGCAGAACTCGCGCCGTACAACGCGATCGTCGTCGCCCTCGACGAGGACCCCTCGATCCGCTTCGTCGGCAATCTGGTCGCGACTGCGACCGGACCGATCAACGAGATCGACCCCGCGACCATCGTGATCGGCGAAGCGGTGCGCGTCGTGTTCCAACCGGTCGACGACGTGGTGCTCCCCCGCTGGGTGCGCAGCTAAGCGCGACCCTCGCGAACGATCCCCACCGAACCCGCGCTCCTATCGCACCCCAGGGGGTGCGTTCCGCGTGTCGGTTCGGCGCTCGCCGGTGTCCTCAGCCCCGGCCCTCGCGGTCTGGACTTTCTCGATCAGCTCAGCCAGGCGCTCGAGGTCGTCGGCGTCGAGATGGTCGATCAGACCCGCCCGCACGGTCGCCACATGGGTCGGGGCCGCAGCTTCGAGCTGGCGCAGGCCGTCGTCGGTGAGCACCGCGAGCATGGCCCGCCGATCACACGCAGACGGCTCCCTCGCGACGTACCCACGCTTGACCAAACCGTCGATTCGTCGGGTCAGACCGCTCGGCGACAATCGCAACGCGGTGGCGAGGTCGCACATCCGCAGCCGCCGGTCCTCGGCCTCGGAGAGATGGACCAACACCCCGTACTCACCTTCGGTCAGGCCGTGGGCGGCCGACAACGCGTCGTCGTTCTCGGCCATGAGTTGCACGGTCAGCTCGACGAAGGCCCGCCACGTCCGCATCTCGGCGGGGGTCAACCACTCCGTGGAGCCTGAAGTTGAGTTCATCGGCTCAGCGTACCCGAAATATATTTCTTCCTCAACTATTGCATTGCGAACTTTCTTGTGCAATACTTCGCTACGCAAGCATCCCCCAAGGAGGACCCCATGAGCACGACCATCACCCCCCACGGCATCGCCGACCTCACCACCGGCATCTGGACCGTCGACCCCACTCACTCCAGCGTCGGCTTCACCGCCCGCCACCTCATGATCACCAAGGTGCGCGGCCACTTCGCCGACTTCGACGGCCAGGTCCACGTCGCCGCCGATCCCCTGGCGTCGTCGGTCACCGCCAATGTGCGGCTCGCGTCGGTCGACACCGGGAGCGCCGACCGCGACGCCCACCTGCGCACCGCCGACTTCTTCGACGTCGAGGCGAACCCCGAAATGCAGTTTCGGTCCACCGCCATCACCGCCCGCGGTGACGGCTACGTCTTGACCGGCGACCTGACGATCGCCGGCCACACCCACCCGGTCGACTTCGCCCTGGAGTTCGACGGCGTTCGCACCGACCCGTTCGAGAACACCAAGGCCGGATTCAATGCGCGTACTGAGATCAATCGGACCGACTGGGGGCTCAGCTTCAACATGGCGCTCGACACCGGAGGCGTGCTGGTCTCCGAAAAAATCCAGATCGAACTCGACGTCCAGCTCGTCAAGAGTTGATCTTCCGGCCTCCGCGCCGGTGACGGAAAACGAGAGAGGCGGCCCGGGCCGGGCGGCGCGAGGGGTTTGAGGGGGAGACGGGGGGGGGGGGGGGGTGGGAGCGCGGGGGGGGAGGGGGG
>JANLRZ010000009.1:0-10378 GCA_031362155.1 Acidimicrobiia bacterium
CGAGCGTCGACGGTCTCGTTGCGGTAGGTGCGACCGGGCATCACCGCGTAGATCGGTGGGGGCTGACTCTCCATGAGCCGGATCTGCACCGGGGAGGTGTGCGTGCGGAGCAACACCTGCTCGGGTTCACCGAGGTCGACGTAGAGCGTGTCCTGCATTGCGCGGGCGGGGTGACCGACCGGGAAGTTGAGCGCCTCGAAGTTGTGCCAGTCGTCCTCGACCTCGGGCCCTTCGGCAACTCGGTATCCGAGACTGACGAAGACGTCTTCGAGTTCACGTTGACACTGGGTGACGAGATGGAGGTGGCCCCGGCCCCGACCGTGGGTTCCGAGGGTCAGGTCCAGCGGCGGCTCGGTCGGCGCGGCCGGCCCGAGCTCGGCGGTCCGGAGTTCCACGGCGGCCTCGACGGCCTTCGTGAACTCAGTAACGGCCTTGCCCACGACCGGGCGGTCCGCTGGGTCCAGGGTCTTGATCGATTCGCGGATCCGAAAGGCGGCACTTCCCTTGCCCACCAGGCGTTTGCGCAGGTCGGCGAGTTCGCCGACCTCAGTGGCCGCAGCGATGGCGGCATTCGCCGCGTCGAGATCCAGCTCCGAGAGGTCCATGAGTGCTGCGGAGTCTAGAGAACCGACTCACCCAAACCCCGGCCCATTCCCGCCCATCCCGGGGCTTCAGATCGATGCTGTGGATCCGGCTTGCCGACCACCAACGCTCCGAGGCCGCCGATCACACTTCAATCATCCGGGTCGATTGACTCCGGATAGAAGCTGTCGACCAGGAAGGCAGCATCGACGGAACTGAGGATCGACAGATGCTGCGAGGAGATCACGACACCTGCCATGGAATCTTCCGTCGGCACCAGCGACAGGTGGACCGAGATGTCCGTCTACTTCGCGGACCCGCATTCGCCTTGGCAACGCGGCACCAACGGGCTCTTGCGCCAGTACTTCCCCAAAGGCACCGACCTCTCACGCTGGACTGCCGAAGAACGCGCGGCAGTCGCCACCGCGCTCAACACGCGACCCCGCAAGATCCACGGATGGCGCACCCCGGCCGAAGCCCTCGACGAACACCTACGCTCCCACCCACAAGCCTGCGTTGCGACGACCCCTTGAATCCGCCTTGGCAGCCTCGGCCCGCGTGGTGAATCAGGTCGGTGTCGGGCGTGCGTCGCGCCAACGCCATGACGAGGGCGTTGACGACGAGGTCGGTGGTCTGGCGTTCACCCATCGACCAGCCCGCGAGTCCTTGGTCGTGGAGGTCTTTGATGCCAGCGAGGTAGAGCTTCCCGTCGCGACAGTGAAACTCGGTGATGTCGGCCACCCACCGCTGGTCGGACCGTTCCGCGGTGAAGTCCCGCTCGATCAGGTCCGGTGCCGGCGCCGTGTTCGCCTTGCCCCGCCGCCACTTGCGACGGGAATGCGCGCCGACGAGGCCGCACTCGGCCATGATCCGCGCGACGCGCTTGCGTGAGTGACACCGGCCGCGGTGACGGAGCTGGCCCTCGACGCGAGGCGCGCCGTAGGTGCGTCGCGACGCGACATGGATCTCGTAGATCTCGTTCGCGAGATCGACATCGTCGAGGTAGTGCGCCGAGAGCGGCCGGCTCGACCACTCGTAGAAACTCGACCGAGGAACCTCGACGAGTTCGCAGAGCCGCGTGATCGGGAACTGGGTGGCGTGCTCGGAGACGAACTTGCGGCTCACCTGGTCGTCTCCCGCGCGAAATACGCGGCTGCTTTGCGGAGGATCTCTCGATCCATCCGCAGGTCCTTGTTCTCCGTGCGCAGCCGGTGAAGTGCCGCGCGTTCGTTGGCGTCGAGCGCACCCGGTGCTTCGTCCCGTTCAGCGGCTTTCACCCACGCGGCGAGAGAACCGTCCGCGATCCCTAACGACTTCGCGACTTCGGCCCGAGACCGATCCGACTGGCGGTACAACGCGACCGCTTCACGCCGGAACTCCTCGGGATACTTCGCTGGACGACCCATCGAGGGCCTCCTTCCCCTGGACTACGCCCAGGATGAGGTGTCCAACAAAGCGGGTCAACTCCATGGCCTGCCCGCGACTACCAACACGATAAGTGCCCCATATTCCTATCAACTCCCGAGGACTATCGTGCCCGGCTGAAGGTCATGTCCGTTTATCGCCTCGTCGATCTCATTGAATACATCAAGATCCGGCATTGACTGGTCTTGCAATCGAGCCTCATCCCACAACCTACTAATCAAGGAATTCGGAACGACCACGCTAAGACGGCCACCTCGAACACGAAACAAACCGACAATTGCAAGAGCATCAGAAATTACAAACCCCAGCGATTCAGTTCCAGCGGGCAGCATTCCACCCGTGGCGTGATCGGAAAACGCCGCTTCGATGCTGTCTCTCAATGATTCGATGTCACCCAAGTTGTCAGGGTCAAAACGATAGAGAGGCATGGGGTTAAAATCTCTCGCAGCCTATGCAAGGGCCGAGGGCGCCCCATGCGCTCCCGTCAAATTTGCTGGGGCTCTCGACAAAGGCTGTCTTGATCTCTCCGCGAACTACTACAACACGAACAACGAAATACTCGACGACATCCTCACTTTGAACTTTGAATAGGTTCCGGTACTGGTACTGATAACCACCGCCCTTGAACCTTTGTTGAACCACACGACCTCGCCTCAACGTGGTCGTGATTGCGCGCAATGCGTTTCGGTTCCGATAGCCACCAAAATGCTTCCGGACCCTCCAGATATGCCGTTTTCGTTCATCCGTTAATTTCACCGTATAGGACAGACCCCGTGGAAATTCGCTCTTAACTCCGTGGATATAGGTTGGGTCGGTTCCGCCTACGTCATATCCGTTGATGGGATCGCCATTGACGTAGTCGTAGTCGTTGGCACTACCGCCGATGACGGGGTCGGCTTCGAGGAAGCGGCCGAGGTTGGGGTCGTAGAGGCGGACTCCCATCCGGATGATCCCCAAGCTCGGCGCCATCGTGAACCGCTGCTGAGACCCCAGCCAACCCAACCGTGACCCGGGGATGGTGCCGGTCGTGACCCCGTATTCGTCGACGGGCGGGTTGATGGTGATCGTCCCGGACTGGGTCATGGTCGCCACGATGTCACCATGTGCGTTCGCGATCTGATAGCTCGGGGTCGTCCCCGTGATCACATCGCCACCGAGGTAGGTGGTGACCGTCCCGCCAGCAGTGGGTTTCGCCCAGGCCGGTGAATCGCCACCGCCCGCATACCCGAACGTGGTGTCTTCGGTGACGGTCCCACCCGACGGGCTCGTCACCACCCTCCGCAGGACCCGACCCGACGGTGAAAGGGTCTCATCCACCCGCGTCGTCCCATCATCGATCCTGGTCGCGTGATCATTCGCGTCGTACTGCATGGTGACCGTCCCGCCACCCGCCTTCGTGTACGAGGTCAGGTTCCCGTGCTGGTCATACACATACCCCGACCCGACCGGTGAAGCCGTGAGGCGGTCGGCATTGTCGTAGGTGTAGGTCGGCGCCGCGCAGGTCGCGGCTTTGGCACACCGGTTCGTGTTCGCGTCGAACGCATAAGTCCGAGTCGTCCCACCCGACACGGCCGCCGAGATCAACCGGCCCGCATTGTCATACGCGTAGGTCGTCAACGACGCCGTCGACCAATTCAACGTGATGTTCCCACCCAGGCTGTACCCGTAGGCATCGACCCAATGCTGGGTGGTCCACATGTTCGTGGTCAACGAACTGACCCGGCCCGTGTTCGCGTCGTACGCGGTCGTGGTCCGCAACGGGAACACATCCGTCGGCCGATCAAACGTCACCGCCCGCCCCGCCGCGTCATAGGTCGTAGTGAACGTCCGGCCCGCCGCCAGCGACACGTACTCGGTCGTGGTCAACACCCGGCCGTCATCGTCATAGGTCGCTGACGTCATATGGGAGAACGTCGATGCCCCCGGCAACTTCCGCCACGTGTCGATCACCCGGCCCGCGACGTCGTAGTCCGTGGTCGACACGGTGCCTTGCTCGTCGGTGTAGGAGACAGCCCGGCCCAGGAGATCGACCTTCGCGATCGTGGACCGGGTCGTCCCACCCGAATCGGTGTAGGTGGTGGTCACCGTCCCCGGCACCGCGTAACTGTTCGTCGTCACCTTCCCACTCGTATCCCGCGACGACACCGGCCGCAACCGCGTGTCGTAGTTCGTACACGCCCACGAACTATCACCCCTCTGCTGGGTGAACGCCGCTCTGCCTTGCGCGTTGTAAATCGTTTCGGTCGTCGCCGCAAGACCCACCGCGGGCGTCGCATCCGTGTGCAGCTTCTGAAACCCAGCCTGGTTCGGTGTCCCGGACGGGCAACCACTGATCGTCGGCATCGGCCGCGTCTCCGCGGCGGTCGAAGGCGGGATGAAGCCTGCGTAGTAGGTGTCGGTCGTGGTCGAGGAGGCACCCTTGGGCAGCTGGTGGGTCAGCCGCCGGAAGTAGGTGGTCGCCGACGCCGGCTCGTAGGTGTTCTTCGTCTTGAGGTTCAACCCGAGCGGATCCTGGATGGTCTCGTACTCCAACCCGTTCTGCGGCTCGACACCGCCACCCGAGTAGCTGTGATCGACCCGGTGGCCGTCCGGGTCCGAGGTGCTGGTCACCAAGTCGTACCGGGGCGTGAGACTCGAGATCGGAATATCCGCGAACGCTCCGGTGCTCCCCTGCCGCATTTTCAGCGTGAACGACGCATTGCCGGTCTTCTCCCGGAACAGGATCCGAATGCGATGCCACGACCCCGCCACGGTGTCGAACGGCAGCGGGCCCGATCCGCCCGCCGGGTCGAACACTGCCCACTTGTCGATCACTCGTTGATCATCGACGAACAGTTGCGCACCGTCATCCGCGATCAGTTGAAACTGCGCCCGCTCGGTCCCGTTCGCCCCCGAGTACGGGATCAGCACCTCACCGGTCATCACCCCCGAGAAATTCTCGTTACTGATACCCGGTGCCGGGATCCCGGGTGTGGTCCCCCAGTTCTGGGAGGCCTTGACGCCGTCACCGTTCCAGAGGCTGTGGGTGACCGGGTTCCCGGTCAGGTCGTTCGTGTTGTACCAAGTCGCCGCGAGCCCGCTGATCCCACCGTCGTAGGCAGTTTGGGCATGAGGCATCGGGTTCGCCTCACCATCACCATGACCAGTGGCCGGCGTGAGGAACCCGGTGAACCACGAGACCGGCGCCGGACCATACACATCGATCGGCCGATCCTGCTGGTCACGGATCGTCGTCGTCATCAGGCCCGTCGCGTCGGTCACCGACGACACCGCATCCGCCGAAAGGTCCCAGGTCTGGGTCGCGGTGTGGCCGGTTGCGTCGGTGTCGGTCAACTGGTGCAAGTTCGCGGGATCCCACGTGACCGTTCGGATCACTTTCGTGACCGGTCCGGGAAACACCCCACTTACCGTCGCCGTGTTGGACGCCGTGATCGGCGGGTAGGTGTAGGTGTGGGTCGTTCGCCAGTTCGGATTCAACGTGGTCGTCGGTGCCGGTTCCGGCAGGGTGATCGACGAGACCCGATTCGACGAGTCGTAGGCGAGCTTCGTCGTGATCTGATCCTGGGTGACACCGTTCGGAATCACGAACGTTCTGACCTCGTCGCTGGCAAGCGGCGACTGAATCGAGGTGATCCGACCCGACGAGTCGTACCCGAACAATGTCGTCTCCCGATCAGCGCCCGTCCCCACCCCGTCGATTCTCGCGAGTTGCCCGTTCAGATAGGAGAAGTCGGTCTTCCCCGCGTCGGTACCCCACGCAGTGAAATCGACTTGACACAACATTGCGCTCGGAGGACCCGAGTCATACGCAGGGATCGCCGTCGGGGGCGTGGGGCAACTCGGATTCCCCGCATACCGCAGGACCGCCGACCGGTTCGACACCGGGTCTTTCACCTCGACAAGGCGTTGCGGTAGCCCGGTACCGATACTCGAATAGTTGTACACGAGCGCGGCGGGTTTCCGGTCGTCGGTCGTGTTGAATGCCCACGCCAGGGTCCCGTCGGTGTTGAAATGTTCGGCGAAGCCACCATCGGTGTAGTCCCAGCCCAACACTCCCGGCGTCCAGTTGAACGCCAGATGGCCGGTCAAGCCACTGTCGGGGATGTACCCGGTGCCGTTCCACGTATACCGGTCGACCTGACCATCGCTCGTGACCATCGACACCGTGTTCCCCGACTGGACGACCCGGCTATACGGGACGCTCCCATCATCGGCCGAGACATCCCAGCCCTTCGGCAACGCCGCCGGGGAGGTCTGCAACCAATCGCCCCCCACGGATTTATGCACGTTGCTATCGAACCCCAGGTTCATCGGCACCAGACGAATATCGAATGCGGCGCCGCCGGAATTTCCGAAGAAATCGATCTGAATAGTGCTCGTCGCGTTCGCGGCCTGCGTGAACGACGACCCCGACTGGAACAGCCCGAAGTTCCACCACGCCGAGTTGAACACACTGTCATACACCGCCACACCGTTGATCTTGATCAACACCCCCGCATGTGACGACACCGCGAACCTCCACGCCGTGCCCGTCCCACCCGGATACACATTGGTCGCAGGGACCGTCAACGTTCCCGTATACCGCGACGAGAACGTCCCACCACTCACCCCTACTACTGGTGGGTCCGTCTTCCAGTCGTTCCACAACGTCGTCTCGCGCCGTTGCGCGGCCGGGGTGCCCGTCCAGTTCCCCGAGTTGAAATACGTGCCGGTCAACCCGTTACTCGTCGGTGCCTGCGAGTTATACGAATACGTCAAACCGACACTGCCCCCCACCGCCGGCATCGACTGCGTGCCACTCGTGAAGTTCACGTTCCCATTCGCGAGGTTCACCCCCACCGGACCGATCTGATCAAACGGCGACGGCCCCGATGCCCCTAACCGCAAATCGATCTTCACCTTCCACGCCGGAACAAAATTGCTCCACGCCTCACCATCGAACGATCGGACCGTCCAGTAGTAGGCGCCACCATTCTCCAAGTAGCCGGCCGGGATCGTCCACGACACCTTCCCCGCGACCGGCGTCAACGGCTGCCAGCCCGACGCGTAGATCACCGTTCCCGAATACCCATCCGCGCCCGTCGCCAACTCGAACCAATACTTCATCGGGACGCCAGCCGGTGGTGACGTCGCCGTCGACGCGTTCGCCGTCAACGTCGGCGTCGTCGTCGCCACCGACGCCTGATCCACCGGCGCCACCAACGTCGGCGCCGTCGGCATCGTCTTATACGTGATCCACAACGCAGGCGCCGAACCCGTGCCGTGCTGGACCGCGTACTCGGTCGAGTGGAAGTTCTTCCCAGAAATGGTGTCGCCCTCGTCGTCGGCGGTGATCAAGAACGACACGCCCCACGCCGGGTTCCCCGTCGTCAACCGCTGCCGCACCAACGGCGTCGCATCCAACGTCGCCCACACATTGTCCCCCGCAGGGACTACCGAGGTCGTCGACGGCACATACGGATCCACCGTCGGCGGGTTGTTCCACGTCACCAGATTCGGATACGCGAACTGGGAAACCGGAGAGACGCGCATCGTCTTCGCGGCGGTGGACATCCCGTTGCTCTTGAACGCCTTGATCTCCGCCTTCGACACGAACAACGACGGATCCCACGCCGGCAAACTCGTGAACATCAAGAACGTCCGGTCGACCTCGGACCCAAACACGCCTGCCGCCAGGATCCACTGCCCATCCTGGGGTGTGTTCGGCGCCAAGTTTTTGAGGTAGGTGTCCGCACCGCCGTTCGCGAACACCGTCCACGGGTCGATCGTCACCGGAAACACCCGATCCGGATCCGCCAACCACTTGGCGTCGATCGACACCCCGACCTGCACCACCCCACCCAACTGACCCACCAGCTTCACCACCACCGGCGTCGAACCCGGCCGCTTCTCCGCCGAATCGAACGCCATCCCACCCTTGAAGACACTCACCACGGTGCCCTTCGGGTCAACCAACTCCACCACGCCCGACTCACCATCACGCGCCGTCACACCCTCCGGCACGCTCAACGGCACTACGTAGGCGGACGGACCCTCCGCCGAATCGAGCACCACCAGTTGCTGCACCCCCGCCGATGCCAACCGCATCTGCACCCGCACCCCCGACCGGTTCGTCGCATATTCCAACGTCGCTACATCCGGGCTCGACGGTGCCCCCTTCACACCCTCCGCGACATCCGGCACACCGACACTCACCACCCCCGCCGACGTCTCCAACCGGGCCAAACCACCCGCGGCGTCTGCACCCAACACCACCAGAAGATCCGACCCCGTCGCCACCCGATCCGAATCGGTCACCGCCAACCGATCCGACCGGACCGCCGCAACACCATTCACATCCGCCCGAGCCGCAGCCCCCGACTGCAACCGCAAGTCGTAGTCACGCCACCCGCCATCCGCGCCTTTGAACCGCACCGGACCCGTCGACGCCTGCACCGTGCTCGTCCCATCCGGATTGTCGAACACCAACTGGTCCGCAGTCGTCTTCGACTCGTCCACCACCGAACGCTTCGCATCGAAACCGTGACCCGGCCCAACCTCCGGAATCGCGGTCAACGCATCCGCCGGCGCCGGCGGACGATTGCCCCACTCACCCGAAGGCGCCGACGGCAACACCCGATCCTGCACCGCCACCGGCAACGGGCTCTCACCCGAAACCTCGCCCGACGGCGCGTCGCCAACCGCCCGGGCGGGCACCGCGACACCAGCCAAACCCGCAGTCGCAATCACCACCAACAAGAACGCGACACCAACCCGACGACCCGAACCCGCCATGACTCCGCCTTCCACCGACCCCAGCCCGGAGTCCAAGACGGCCGATCCTTCACGCGCACGTCCACCAAGTCAAGAAGGAATCAGCGCGGTCCACCCGAACGCGAACGCGCGCGATCGATCGACGACCGGGCGAACGGCCAACATCGACCCTGCCCGATGACGTGCACCAAACGCAGGAGCCGATGCCGGGCTCGTCCCAGGTCGCGCGCCGGATCATTCCCATCTGCGACACTGGCGCAATGGCGAAACGGACGAGGGCCCTGGGTCCCGCACTCGGGGCAGCCGTGCTGGTGATCGCGACGACGGGGTGTGCATGGATCGAGCGGTCGTCGGTCCCGACCGCACCGCCACCGGAGTGGAGAGCGTTGGGCAACAGCGGAGGACCGTCGATTTCGGGCTCCGGCCGTTGGGTGGCGTTCTCCAGCACGGACGCCCTCGACCCGGGTGATCAGACCTCCGAGGCCGACGTCTACGTCCGAGACAACGTGGCCCACACCACCGAGCTCATCAGCGCCCTACCGACTGGCACAGCCAGCGGCGGTGCGAGCACGTCGGCCGGGATCAGCGACGACGGCCGGTACGTCGGATTCACTTCGAATGCAGACGGGCTGGTTCCGGGCGATGCCGACGGCCTGAACGACGTCTTCATCCGAGACCGCCAGACCCAGACGACGACGCTCGTGAGTGTCGAGAACGACGGGACGCCGATCTCCGGCGCCGCGACCGCGATGGATATGAGCGGCGACGGCCACACCGTGGCGATCTGTCTTCCGACTCCTCCGCCCATCCCAGCCTGCTCTGCCATCGTGATCCGACGCGTGACCGCCGGCACCACCACCCAGCTCCCCCACCTCGGTGGTTCTCCTTACGGCGGACTCGCGCGGCTGTCCAGCGACGGCAGTCGGGTCGCGTATGGAGACTTCACCCTCAATGGCGGACCCGCCAATGTCTCCATAACGGTTGCCGACACCGCAACCGGCCAGCCGCTGACGCCCACCTACACGGCCGTACTCGAGTTCCGGGGTGCCGGTGCCGTTGATCTCGACCTCTCGGGCGATGGGACTGCCTTCGCGATCACGGAGAGTCACGACTACTACACCCAATCCCCAACCGGTGTGGTTGCCATTCGGAAAGTGGACAGCGTCGGAACACCCATCATCAACTACGACGGCTGGACGCGGTCCACCGAACTCAGCCGTGATGGCTCAGTGCTGGTGCGGAATCTCCGCGTTGGAGGAACGACGCTGCTTGTCGCCGACGGCGTGGAGGCCAGCCCGCGTATCGTGGGCGCCAATGCCCTCGGTGACCACCCGGTCACTGGCGAGACCGCCTTCGATCTCTCCGCCGACGGCAAGTGGATCGTCTTCACATCCAACGATCCTGAAATCACCGACTCCGCCAACGCCGGTTACTCCGCCGTCTACACCCGTTCGGTCGCGCAGAGTCGGGACGCTCCCAGCTAGCTCCGGCCCTGACGCGCGGCTTCGAACATCAGGATGCTGGCGGCGACGGCCACGTTGAGGCTTTCGATCTCGCCGGCCATGGGGATCCGTACGCGGCCATCGAGGCTCGCGGCCACGGCCGGATCCAGACCGTG
>JANLRZ010000032.1:0-6212 GCA_031362155.1 Acidimicrobiia bacterium
GTCGTTCGCGAGCACATCGATCGACGCGACGTCACCTGCATCCATCGTGACCTCGTCGGCTTCGGCGATTGGAGGATCGTCGACCGGTCGCACCGTGACGATCAGCTTGCCGTTCGCGCAGCCGGTCGACCAGCACGCTTCGTATTCGAAACGAAGTGTTCCCGTGTAGTCCGGCGGCGGGGTCACGAGCACTGCGGCCCCGGTACCGGGCACCGCCGAACCACCCGACGCGGCGAGGACCCGCACCGCCTTCAATTCGCGGGTGCGGAGATCTCCGAGCCCAACCGTCGTGGGGGTGTCCTCGTTGATCTCGGTCCGCACGGTCGGCGCACTGGGCAACGCGTTGGTCTGCACCGACGGTTGCGGGTTCGCTCCGAATGCCGGCGGGGGCTGTGGTCCCGAGAAGATGCTGCCGACGATCGAGGCGACTCCGACGGCGAGACCGGTGGCCGCGGCACCGATGATCGGAGGGATGGAGATTCCCCCGAGCGGGCTCTGGGCAAGCAGCGAGAGCGGTCCCATGGCGAGTCGCAGTCGTCCGAGCGAGATGTTGAGGAACGCCCTCACCACGGCGGGATCGAAGTGCGTACCGGCGCATGCGGCGATCTCGGCCCGAGCGGACTTCGGATCGATCGAATCCTTGTACGAGCGCGACGACGTGATGACGTCGAAGACGTCGGCCACCGACACGATGCGCGCGGCGTACGAGATGTCGGTGCCCGCGAGCCCGGTCGGGTAACCGGTACCGTCCCACCGTTCGTGATGCTGCCCGACTGCGAGGACCCAATCCCCGAGCCAGTCGTTCAACGGAGCGACCATCTGTGCCCCGACTTCCGGGTGGCGCTTGATGATCTCCCATTCCTCGTCGGTCGGCCGGCCGCGCTTGTTGAGGATCTCGTACGGAATCTCGAGCTTGCCGATGTCGTGGAGCAGCCCGGCCCAGTGGAGCAGGTCGACCTCCGCAGGATCGAGGCCGAGCTCGTCACCGATCATCTTCGTGTAGGCGCGCACCCGCTCCGAATGACCGCGGGTGATGCGATCGTGCGCGTTGAGCGCAGCGACGAGTTCGAGCACGCGCTCGGCCGCTTCGGCCGGGGTCTCGCCGACGTTCCCGGCGCGCGCCTGGTCGACGATTTCACGGAGCTGACTGACGGTTCCCGAGCGGAGCGCGATCTTGAACCGTGACGGCGCCTGGTCCGGGAAGACGAGCGATAGGCCGAGGAGCGCACTGAGGGGCAGACACCGACGGGCGACCTTGTCGATGACGATGAGGACGACGGTCGAAGAACCGCAGAGCGCGAGCCACCAGACGAGATAGCCGACCAGCGATTCGGACGGTGCCGGGACGGCCCGGCTCGCGACGAGCACGAAGAGGAGCGAGGCCGCGATCGGCACGAGCGCGACGGCGATACGCACCAGAGCCGCGGCGAGCGGATGGGCCGTCCATCGGGGCGCGCCGTCGGGCTCGACGGAGTCGTTGCGCGCGCGAATTGTCGACTGGCCCTGTGTCACATCTGGGTTATCGAGCCCTCCCGTCGACAACCTGAGGGCGGGTTCGGCCGGAACTGGTCCGTTTGTTCAATCCGCCCGGTTCACGGGTATTGATGGGGAATGGGAGGACGACTCAAAAAAATATACGGGGTGGAGCCGACTGCCGATGTCGCGCGCTGACGCGACAATCACGCGGCGTCAGCGGTCCTTCTTCTTGCCCCGAAGGGTCGACGCCGGGAGAGACTGCCCGTGGGTGCGCGTCTGAATCTCGTTCCACAGGTCTCGGTACGCGATCGACGCGGTGTTGGCGCGGCCGGTGAATACGAACGGTCGTCGTCGCTCCGGCGACGCTTCGATGACGACGGATGCGGGAATCGCGGTCCGCAATAATCGCGGCACCTCGCTCGGAAGCCGCTCGGCGATTTCGCGATGGGACCGTTTGCGCCGGTCGACCATCGACAGGAATCCAACGAGGTCGCCTTTGGCCTTGGGCGTGTCGTCGACGTAGGTCATCAACTGCTCGAACGCCCGAATCGCCAGCGCCGACGGGACGATGGGCGACAGGTAGATCTCGGCAGCCCGCAGCGCGCTGTCATTGGCGACCGAGACGCCGGGTGCACAGTCGATGAACACGACGTCGTACCGATCGTCGATCGAATCGAGGGCTTCTCCGATCCGACGTTTGGACCGTGACGCGTCGTTCAGTTCCAGGTCGAGCGTCCGGAGTGAGGTGTCGGCGGGGACGAGGTCGAGCCGTGGCGTCGCGGTCTTGATCACCACGTCGTTCAGCCGCGGCCGTTTTCGTGTGATCGCGCGGGTTGCCTCGCGCTTCGGAACGCGATCGGCAATCGCGAATGTGGCGCCACCTTGGGGGTCCAGGTCCCAGACGAGGGTCCGGAGACCGCCCAGTGCGGCCAGGCCGGCGAGGTTGACGGCGGTCGTGGTCTTCCCGACGCCTCCTTTGATGCTGAGCAGCGCGATCGTGAGGGCCATGGGGTGAATCTCGCGGCTGCGTCTCGCCGACGCAACCTCGGTGGCCGATTTTCAGCGGCGGTTCAACGAGCGGTCATGTCGCCAGCTGGATCCAGGTGGCTCGGGCAATCGCACAGAGATCTCCGTCGGGCGAGTAGAGCGCGCTGGCCGACAACAACTTCCGCCCCTCGCGCGCGAGCTGCCAACTCATGATCACGTGGGGGTCGCCCGCTCGCGGGAGTTCGTCGATGCGGACCGCGAATCGGCCGAGGACGAACGGCGCCGGATGGTTGGTGTCGAGGTAGATCGGTGCGCAACTCGGACAATCGAGCGCAGCCCAGACGATGAGTTCGTCGACCTCGGTGGGGGTCCATGGCGCCGCGAACGACTCGGTGGGCGAGACGCGACCCGCGAAAATTCGAAGACCATCGCCGGGTTCGCGTGACGGCCCACACACGAAGCACGTCGGGAACGGATGGGCATCGGTATTCAGAAATGGCGACGCCATGCTCGACCCGACCGCAGCGTCATACGGGATCGGAATGGGCGGAGCGACATCGACGACGGCGGTGGTGGCACTGGCGACGAGTTGGTCGCCGTCGAGCAGGCGCGCACCGGAATCGTCGGTGTCGATACGCAGCGGCCGGTCGAGCGGAGGAGGCTGGCGAAGGGTGACCTCGGCGGTGCCGCCCAGATGCTGCGCGAGGACCCCGGCGGTGTATCCGCCGTTGCCACTCGTCGGCGGTCCGCAGAACCGGCGCGAGATGCTGATGGAACTCATCTCGCCATCTTGACGCATGCGCCCCGACCCGGGCGCGAGTGTGCCCGCCGCACGGGGGGACGCGGCGGGCACACTCGGTCGGGGACGGGTGGATCAGGTGGTCGGCGGGAGGAGCACCGCGTCGATGACGTGGATCACTCCGTTCGACGCCTCGATGTCGGTCTTGACGACCTTGGCCTTTCCACCTTGGCCGTCGGTGATGATGACGTCACCGTTCTCGACCGAGATGGTGAAGTCGGCGCCATTGACCGTCGTGACGGGGCCCGGCTTCACGTCGGCGGCCAGGACCTTCGCGGCGACCACGTGGTAGGTGAGAATGTCGGCGAGCTTCTGCTTGTTCTCAGGGAGGAGCAGTGACTCGACGGTACCCGCCGGCAGTTTGGCGAACGCCGCGTTGGTCGGCGCGAACACCGTGTAGGGGCCTTCGCCGGAGAGGGTCTCGGCGAGTCCGGCGGCCTTCACTGCGGCGACCAGCGTCGAGAAGTCGGGGTTCCCCGCGGCGATTTCCACGATCGTCTGGGCAGGAGCGGCCGGCGCCGTCGTGCTGGTCGATTCGGCGGGCTTCTTGTCAGACTTGTCGCTGCTCGTGCTCGACGAACACGCGCCGAGGGCGAGCGCAGCAACGGTGACCAGCGCCACCGGGACGATTGTGCGGAGCTTGATCGATCGCATTTTGGGGTTCTCTTTCTGGTGTTGGGGTTGGTTGAACGGTCTCCGGAGCCGTGATCGCAACTGGATGATCAATCCGCGATTTTTCTTTGGGCGCAGCCCGCGTGCTCGGTGACGGCCTCGCGATCTAGCGTTGCGGGAACGGGTCGGGATCGGTGAATCGGTGGGACACACGAATCTTGCGGAGGCGAACGAGCGCGAGCTCGTGGCCGCGATCTCAGCGGGAGACGATTCGGCGATGGCCGAGGCCGTTCGCCGGCATCGCGCGCCGATCGTCGCATTCGCGCGCCGGCTGGTCGGTGACGATGCGCGCGCGGAAGAGATCTCCCAGGATGTCTTCGTTCGGCTCTGGGAACGGTCGGACCGTTTCGACGACCAGCGAGGCTCGTTGCGCAGTTTCCTCTTGGCGGTGACGCACGGTCGATCGATCGATGTCGTACGCTCCGATCAGTCGCGGCGCATGCGTGAGTTGCGCGATTCGTCAGAACCGGTGTCGCCGCCGCTCGGTCCGGAATCGGCGGCCGTCGCCGGCAGCGTCGCGTCGGGTATCCGGCTCGCGTTGGCACAGCTTCCCGAGGCGGAGCGCCAGGCCGTCGAACTGGCCTACTTGGGCGGTCACAGCTACCGAAAGGTCGCGGCGATGCTCGGCGAGCCCGAGGGCACGGTCAAGAGCCGTATCCGTAGTGGCCTGGCCACGTTGCGCGGCCTGCTCGCCGAGCAGGCCCTCGAACCGTAGGCGCGGTTCAGCCGAGCGCGCGCCGCAAGGCGGTTGCGCCATCGTGGAGTGACGGCTCCATGGCGTCGGCGAGCGCGTGCAGGGCGGCATCGATATCGGCGCGCATGAAGCCATGCGCGGGCCCGGTGGCGCGCAGCCAGTCGATCTGACCGTCGATGATGCTGGGCTCGTGCACGGTCAAGGCGCTCTCGATGGCCTGCAGCACCCGTAGGAGTTCTTCGGTGAACGCCATTCCGGGGACGGGCCCGACCGGGTGGGCCTGCACCGCTTCGGCGACGATCAGCGGCCCGAGGGTGGAGATCGACGTCCAATCATTGGGCGGCTCCGGTGCGGTTCTGAACGGATCCGGTGCCGAAACCTCCCAGCGTTTCAGGATCGTGATCGCGTCTCGTGGCATCGTGGCCCAACCGTCGCACCCGAGTGCGCGGGCCCGCGTCTCGGTGGTCAGGGCACTGCCGCCTCCGAGCACTGGGACGCCGACCTCGTGCGCGGCGGCGACTGATCGAGCGACACCGGCGAGCGCCGTCGGGATCGAGCAACTCAGCACGAGCGCCAGTGGGTCCTGCATCTCGAGGAACTCGGCGAGGTCGCCGGCGGGGACTGATGCACCGAGGAACATCACTCGGTAGCCCTCGAGGGTCAGCGCGCTGGCCACCACCCGAGCACCGAGCGCGTGCGAGTCGTGCTCGGCACTGGCGACGACGATGCCGGGGCCGTGCGGACTCTCGGCGACGGTGCCGAGGCGAAGGAGCAGCTCCTCGACCGCGGCACTGGCGGCGTGTTCGTGCGCGATGCCGAGGTCACCAACGGCCCAGCGGCGGCCGAGCTCGGCCTGGACCGGCCCGAGAATCTCCACGGCGATGTCGTCGAACGGCACACCGCTGCCGAGCAACCCGAGGGTGATGCGATGGGCCAGAGCGACATCGCCGCTTACCAGCGCGGTCAGCATCGCGAGCCGTTCGTCCCCGTGGTCGTGGCTGGTTGTCATCTCGGACCTCGCCTCCCCGAAATCGGTGGTGGCCGACCGTGCAGGGTATCGATGACAGCGCGGGCGGTGCGTTCCCCGCTGAACATCGCCCCTTGGATCGAAGCGGTGTCACGGTGGTCGCCGCAGACGAAGACACCGTCGCCGAGGGCAACGGGTTGCATCGGCGACAGCGGGGGCGTTTGTGACGGCTGCCCGTGTCGGATGAGATCGGTACGCAGATGCTGCCAGTCGTCGGTCTGGCTGCTGAACCAACGAGCAAGCTGTTCGTGCACCCGACCGGCCAGGTTGGGATCGAACGCGGTGGGGCCGGGGACGGCCGCGGCGATCAGTGCGCGATCCCTCGGCGCGTAGCTCGGCGTGACGGAACTGACGACGGCAAGGTTCTTGACCGGACCGCTCTCGTCGCCGTCGAGTACGAGGACCGAGTCCGACACCGGACTGCGCGGTGCGGAGAACCAGCAGCACGCAACCGGTCGGGAACCGGGGTCGGGCACACTCGCGCCGAGCAGGCGGTGGGCCGCGGGGCCCTCGGTGGCAATGACGACTGCTCGGGCGGGGACCGCTTCGCCCGAGTC
>JANLRZ010000037.1:0-6924 GCA_031362155.1 Acidimicrobiia bacterium
AACTCGTCCGCAAGGCGCGGCTCGGGAAGTGAAGATCGTCGACGTGAACGTGATGATCTCGGCGGTCAACGTGTCCGACGCGCGTCATGAACAGTCCCGGGCGTGGATCGACGCAGCCCTCGTTGGCAACGAGACGGTCGGGTTCACCTGGATCGCGATGCTCGCGTTCCTGCGGCTGATGACCAAGGTCGGATTGTTTCCGAACCCCATGACCGTGGCCGATGCCACCGATCGTCTCCGCGAGTGGCTCGCGCAACCCGCAGGTGTGGTCGTCGATCCGTCGGCCCGCCACTTCGAGGTGCTCGCGGGATTACTCGCGGAAGTGGGCGCGGGCGGCAACCTGGTGAGCGATGCTCACCTCGCCGCGATCGCGGTGGAACATGACGCGACGATCGTGACGTTCGACCTGGACTTTCAACGGTTCCGGGGCGTGAGGAGTGAACCGCCCGGGCCACCTACACGTTGAAGCGGAACTCCACCACGTCGCCGTCGTGCATCACGTAGTCCTTGCCTTCGATGCGGACCTTGCCGCGGGCCTTGGCCTCGGCCATGGAACCGGCGTCGACAAGATCGTCGAAGCTCACGACCTCGGCCTTGATGAAGCCGCGCTCGAAGTCGGTGTGGATGACCCCCGCGGCCTGCGGTGCGGTCCAACCCTGGCGAATCGTCCACGCCCGTGACTCCATCGGTCCGGCCGTGAGGTAGGTCTGGAGTCCGAGGGTGTGGAAGCCGACGCGGGCGAGCTGATGCATCCCCGGCTCGGTCTGGCCGACGCTTTCCAACAGCTCGGCGGCGTCCTCCTCGTCGAGTTCGAGCAGTTCGGCTTCGAGTTTGGCGTTGAGGAACACCGCGTCGGCCGGCGCAACCAGCGCCCGCAGTTCGTCCTGCATCGCGGTGTCGGTCAGACCGGCCTCATCGACGTTGAACACGTAGATGAACGGCTTGGCCGTCATCAGTGACAGCTCTCGAAGGTGCGTCACGTCGATTCCCGCGGCAGCCGCGCCGGAGAACAACGTGGTTCCGGCTTCGAGCAACTGTTGCGCGGCGAGGACGGTGTCGAGCACCGCCTTGTCGGTCTTCTTGCCCTTGACTTCCTTCTCGATCCGCGGGATCGCCTTGTCGATCGTTTGGAGGTCGGCGAGCATCAGCTCGGTCTGCACGACCTCGATGTCGTCACTCGGGTTGATGGTGCCCGACACGTGGATGACGTCGTCGTCGGCGAAGACGCGTACGACCTGGCAGATTGCGTCGGCCTCGCGGATGTTGGCGAGGAACTTGTTGCCCAGACCCTCGCCCTCACTGGCGCCCTTGACGATGCCGGCGATGTCGACGAACGAGACGGTCGCGGGGATGATCTGTTTGCTGGTGAAGATGCCGGCGAGCACATCGAGGCGCGGGTCGGGAAGGGGGACCACACCGACGTTGGGCTCGATGGTCGCGAACGGGTAGTTCGCGGCGAGTGCGTCGGCCTTGGTCAGTGCATTGAAGAGCGTCGACTTGCCGACGTTCGGGAGTCCGGCGATGCCGATCGTGAGAGCCACGGCGGCGAACCTACTTTCCACGCGCGCACCGCATCGGGCTGAGCACGGGACGCCTTCTCGGCGGGGGCTCCGGACCGATCTCGGCCCGGCGGGATCGCCGGTACGATCCGGGCGACAGCAGGGGGTGAGACAGCAGTGGAATGTGGGCAGTGCGGCACCGACAACCGCAACGGGGCGCGATTTTGTCGCGGGTGTGGGCAGGGCCTGGCCCGCCGCTGCGCGTCCTGCGGCGCCGAGCTGATCCCAGATTCGCAGTTCTGCGACGGGTGCGGCAGCCCGGTCGGACCCGCGGAATCTCCGGTTGCTCCGCCGGCGACTCCCCGGGCGGTCCGCAAGACGGTCACGGTGCTCTTCGCCGATCTCGGGGGCTCCACGGGCTTCGGCGAGCGCAGCGACGCGGAGGTCTCGCGGCAGGTGCTGGCGGAGTATCACGCACTGCTCCAGGCCGTGATCGACGATCACGCAGGCACGGTGGCCAAGTTCATGGGCGACGGGATGATGGCCACGTTCGGGATCCCGGAGGTGGCCGAGGATGATGCCCGTCGCGCGGTCGACGCCGGCGTTGCGATGCAGCGACGGTTCCATGAGTTCGCGGCCGACGTTGACCGCCGGTACGGCGAGACGCTGACGCTGCGGGTCGGGATCAACACCGGAGAGGTCGTGATCGGCGCGGGCGACGCCGATCTCATCGGTGATGCGCTCAACGTCGCGGCCCGGCTCGAGAAGGCGTGCCGCCCGGGCCACGTCCTCGTGGGGGAGGAGACCTGGCGCCTGACCCGCGGCGAGGTCGGCTACGCCGAACTCGGCGAGGTGACGGTCGCCGGGCGCGCCCAACCCGTCGCGATCTACGAGGTCGCGCTCGAGGCCGATGCCACGCCTGATGTCGCGACGCCGTTCGTCGGGCGGGACGCGGAGATGCAACGACTGGTCGGCGTGTTCGACGACGCGCGTCGTGGGGCGAACGCTCGGTTGGTGACGGTGCTGGGTTCGCCGGGCGTCGGCAAAACGCGCCTCTCGCGTGAACTGTGTTCGTATCTCGCGGAGGCCGCCGATGCCCAGCGAGTGGAGATCCGCTGCGATCGCGCGGGCGAGGCCACGTTCGCGCCGGTCGCGCAGCTGATCCGCGACGCCGCCGGGTTGGGTGAGGATCTCGACATCGACGCGGCCCGCACCGCAATCGGCACGCTCCTGCCCGAGACCGAGGCCGACCACGCCCGCGTGGTCGACGTTCTGGCCGGGCTGGTCGGCGTGGGGACCGCCCGCTCGGTGGAGGAGACGTTCTGGGGCGTGCGGCGGTTGATCGAGGCGACCGCCGCGGTCCGGCCGCTCGTCGTGGTGATCGACGACATCCAGTGGGCCGAGCCGTTGCTCCTCGACCTGATCGAGCACCTGGCTGAGTGGGTCGCGGATGCTGCGGTGCTCATCGTCGGGCTCGCCCGCCCCGAGCTGCGTGAGGTACGGCCGTCGCTGGCTGAACCAGGGCGCCCGGTGGCCGCGGTGGTCGTGCTCGACGGCCTCGACGCTTCGGCCACTGAGGCGCTTGCCGCGGGATTACTCGGCACCGATCGGTTACCCGCGGGTCTGGTCGAGCGCCTGCCGTCCTCCACCGACGGCAACCCGCTGTTCGTGCGGGAGTTGGTGCGCATGCTCGTGGACGACCGGGTCATCCGTCGTCGTGACGACGGCGAATGGGAGCTGACGATCGACGCCGAGGCCGTCGACGTGCCGCCGACAATCCAGTCACTGCTCGGCGCGCGCGTCGAGCGCCTGCCCGTGGCCGAACGGGAGTTGCTCGAACAGGCAGCGGTGGTCGGCGCGGAGTTCAGCCTCGGCGCGCTGCGGGAGCTGGCGGGGGTGCGCGCGGCGATCGTACCGATGCTCGAGGCGATGCGCCGCAAGGAGCTGGTCGAGCCGACCGGCACCTACTGGGGCGACGAGCCGGTGTACCGGTTTCATCATGTGCTGATCCGAGATGCTGCCTACCGGCGGTTGTTGAAGACCACGCGGGCCGAGCTTCACGAGAAGGTCGCGGCCTGGACCGACCGCACCGCGGCCGACCTGATCGGCGAGCACGAGACCGCGATCGCGTTCCACTACGAACAGGCCTACCGATACCAGGGCGAGCTGGGCGCGCTCGACGATCTCGGTGCCGACCTGGGTCGGCGCGCCGCCGAGCTGCTCGCCACCGCCGCCCAGCGCGCGCTCGGCCGTGACGACCTCGCCGCCGCCGGCGCGTCGAGTGCCCGTGCGCTCGCCCTGCTGCCCGAGTCCGACGCGGCAGCCCGAGCCGACCTGTTGATGATGGGCTGCGAGTGCTTGCTCGCGACCGGCGACGGTGCCACAGCGCGTCCACTCGTCGAGGAGCTGGTTCGGACCGCGGCCGACGACCCCAGACTGGCCGCCTGGGGCGAGTGCTACGCGGCCCAGCTCGTCGGACTGACCGACCCCGAGGGGCTGGTGATCGCAGACGCGCAGGCGCAGGCCGCGGCCGACACGCTCACGGAACTCGGTGACGGCTCCGGCCAGGCCAAGGCCCACCAGGTGCGCGCCGGCCTGCTCGCGCGCCTCGGGCGCGTCGGCGACGCCGAGCTGGAGCTCGACCTCGCGCTCGCCGCGGCTCGTTCAGCTGACGACCGTCGCCGGGTGACCGCGGTACTCGGCGCCGCGCCCGACGCCGCACTCTTCGGCCCGAGCCCGGTTGCCCGAGCAGGAGGCCGTTGCCTCGACGTCGTCCGACTCCTCCGGATCACCACGGCGTCGCCCGCGGTGGAGGCCGCGTCGAACCGGTGCCAGGCAGTGCTCGAGGCGCTGCGCGGCCGCTTCGACGTCTCGCGCTCGATGCTCGCATCGGCGCGAGCGTCGTTGGAAGAGCTGGGGCTCCACCACGGGCTCGCGCAGACCGAGCTGTACGCCGGGATGGTCGAGCTGATCGCAGGCAACCCGCACGGCGCGATCGCGCCCTTGCGTGCTGCGTACGAGGGGCTGGGGACACTGGGCGTCGGCGCGGACGCCGGCCAGGCCGCCGCGCTGCTCGCGACCGCGCTGCTGGCCGAAGGCGACGTGGACGGTGCCGAGCTGATGGCGGCCGAGAGCGAGGCGCTCGCGGGCCAGAACCTCAAGACCGCGATCGGCTGGCGGGTGGCGCGCGCCGAGGTACTCGCGGCGCGCGGTGATCTCTCCGGTGCGGTCGCACTGGCCGAGGAGGCCGTCCGGATCGCGGCCGGCACCGATCTCGTAATCGACCACGCCGATGCCTGCGTCGCACTCGGGGCATTGCGCGCGCAGGCGGGCGATGCGGCCGGGGCGCGCGCGGCCCGGGCCGACGCGAAAAGCCTCTACGAGCAGAAGGGCGCAACGGTCCCCGCCGAGCGCCTCGACGAAGAGAAGGTCCCGACGACCACAGCAGTGTCTGGTTCGCTCCCGCTCGGCGAGGAGCCGGGCTCGACGGTCAGCGGGCCGATGCTCGAGAACACGGCGAGTCGCGTCGACGCGCGCGTTGCCGCGTTGCTCGGTGGGGGATCCGACCGCGAGCTCGGCGCACTGATTGCTCCGGAGTTCATCTTCGAGGACCGTCGGCACGTGGTGAACTTCGGCGTCAGCGACTTCGCGACCTCGGCCTCCCATCTCGAGTGGTCACGTCAGGATGGCCAGGAGATCGCCACACCGCAGGTCGTCGCCATTCGCGGCGATCGCCTGGCGTTGGGCCGGAGGACCCTGCGCAACCCGACGAGTGAAGGTCTCTCGTCGTTCGGCGTCGTCGAGGTCGATGAGCAGGGCCGTTTGCTTGCCCTCATTCAGTTCGACGAGAGCGACCTCGCCGCTGCGATCGAGGAGCTCGACGCCCGGTACGTCGCCGGCGAGGGCGCCGAGCACGCGCAACCGCTGGCCATGACGGCGGCGTGGTTCCGTGCGATGAGCAAGCACGACCTCGAAGCGCTCCGGGAGCTCGCCAGCCCTGCGTTCGTACACGTCGATCGACGCCACATCGGGGCCGGGACCATCGATCTCGACGGCTTCATCGAGTGGCAACGGGGCTATGCCGATCTGCTGCACGGCTTCGTCGTGGCTCGGATTCTCGTCCGACGCGGCGTGGGGCTCGTCACCCTCGTGAACCACGCGGAGGACGCTGCTGGTGGCGACTTCGACTGGGAGCTCCACACCATCGGCATCGCGGATCCTGCCGGGCATTACGCACGTGTGGAATCGTACGCCGCGGAGGACTGGGACGCCGCGTTCGCCCGGTTCGAGGAGCTGAGCCGAGAAGGCGCCGGCCCGACCATCGAGAACGCCGCGACCCGGGCGTTCGACGAGATCGTGATCCTCGCGACCGGCCGACGGTTCGACGACTTCGGATCCGTAGTCGCGACGGACTTTGAGCGGATCGATCGCCGGACCGGCGTGTCGGCGGACCCGGCGCGCGGCCCCGAAGCGTGGGCGAGGGCCTTCCGTTCCACGATCGAGTCCGGGATGGACCGGCTTTCCGTCGAGCGGCTCGCCATCCGGGGCGAACGGCTCGCGCTCGACCGTCTGATTTTCACCTCGGCCGCCGGCGACGAGGTCCCGATGCTCGCCGTGATCGAGGTCGGCGCGTACGGGTTGCTCTCCTTCATCTCGTGGCACGACCAGGATGCCTTGGCCGCCTCCGTCGAGGAGCTCGACGCGCGGTACGTCACGGGTGAGGCCGCCGCGTGCGCCGACCTGGTCCGGACGAACGCAGCGTGGATGCGGGCCATGAACGACTTCGACTTCGACGCGATGCGGGGGCTGGCCGCTCCGGGCCTGACGTTCGTCGACGGCCGGCCCTTCGGGCTGCCGAGCTTCGACATCGACACATTCATCGAGTTCCAACGCGGCTACGCCGACATGCAGAACTCCTTCCTCACCACGATTCTGCACGTCCGTGACCAATACACGCTCTCGTCCGTCGTGAATCGGGCGGTGGACGCCGAAGGCGGCGACGTCGTGTGGGCGTACCACCTGGTCGGCGCCGCGGCGCCCGACGGCCGGACGCTGCGAGCTGAGACGTTCGCCGAGGACGACTGGGACGCCGCGGTCGCCCGTTTCGACGAGTTGAGTGACACTGACCCGCGGAACCCACGCGTCGAGAATGCGGTGATCCGGCGCCGCGTCGCGTGGGCGGAGCTCATTCGCAACGGACGGTTCGACGAGGCGCGGGCTCGGATGGGCGAGTTCATGTCCGACGATGGTGTCCAACGGATCGACCGGCGGCGGACCGTGGCCGCACCGGACACCGACGGCCCCGGCGTCGCCGACTCCCTCCAGGCCATGTACGAGCTGGGCCTGGTGGAGGTGGCCGCGGACCCGATCGCGGTCCGGGGTGAGCGCCTTGCCCTCTACCGTCAGGTGTTCCGCAGCCCCGGCG
>JANLRZ010000100.1:0-1964 GCA_031362155.1 Acidimicrobiia bacterium
ACTACTCGCCGCGAACTCGTTTGACGATCTCCTGCGCGATCGACTCCGGCACTTGTGCGTAGGAGTCGAACTGCATGGTGTACGTCGCGCGCCCCTGGGTACGGGAGCGAAGGTCGCCAACATAGCCGAACATCTCGGCCAATGGCACCTTGGCGTTCACAACGTGGGAAGTTCCGCGCTGTTCCATGCCCTCGACCTGGCCGCGACGGGAGTTGAGATCGCCGATCACGTCACCCATGTAGTCCTCGGGCGTGACGACCTCGACCCGCATAATCGGCTCGAGGAGCGCCGGAGCCGCCATCCGAGCCGCCTTCTTGACGGCCATGGAACCGGCGATCTTGAAGGCCATTTCGGACGAGTCGACCTCGTGGTAGGAACCGAAGGTGAGGATGGCGCGCACGTCGACGAGTGCGTACCCGGCGATGACACCGCCCTCCAGCGCTTCCTGAATCCCTTGATCGACGGGGCCGATGTACTCCCGAGGGATCACACCACCCTTGATCTGGTCCACGAACTCGTAGCCACCACCGGGGCCCGTGGGCTCCAGGGTGAGGACCACGTGGCCGTACTGACCCCGACCACCGGTCTGGCGGACGTACTTCTCTTCCACCTTCTCGACGGTCTTGGTGATGGTCTCGCGGTAGGCCACCTGCGGCTTGCCGACGTGAGCTTCCACGCCGAACTCCCGCATCATGCGGTCAACCAGGACTTCCAGGTGCAACTCGCCCATACCGGCGATGATCGTCTGGCCGGTCTCGTCGTCGGTGTGGACCCGGAAGGTGGGGTCCTCCTCGGAGAGTGAACCGAGCGCCTTGCCCAGTTTGTCCTGGTCAGCCTTGGTCTTGGGCTCGATCGCCACCGAGATGACCGGCTCCGGGAACTCCATCTTCTCGAGCACGATCGGGTGCGCCGGGTCACAGAGCGTGTCACCGGTGGTGGTGTTCTTGAACCCGACGGCCGCGACGATGTCGCCCGCGAAGACGGCGTCCTTGTCTTCCCGAGTGTTGGCGTGCATCTGCAGGATGCGACCGATGCGCTCCTTGCGGTCCTTCGTGGCGTTGAGGACCGAGGCACCCGATTCCAGCGAACCGGAGTAGACGCGGAAGTAGGTGAGCTTGCCCACGTAAGGGTCGCTCATCACCTTGAAGGCCAGGGCCGAGAACGGCTCGCTGTCATCCGCGTGGCGGGCCATCGGCTCGCCGGTCTTGACGTCGACACCTTCGATCTCGGTCACGTCGAGCGGGCTCGGCAAGTAGTCGACGACCGCGTCGAGCAGGGGCTGCACGCCCTTGTTCTTGAACGCGGTGCCGCAGAGGATCGGCACGGTACCGGCGACGATGGTCGCGTGGCGCAGACCGACCCTCAGATCCTCGGCGGTGATCTCTTCCTCACCGACGTACTTCTCGAGCACGTTCTCGTCGTGCTGGGAGACGACGTCGACCAGTTCGTGGCGCCAGTGCTCGGCGTCTTCGAGCATGTCGGCCGGAATGTCGACGGTCTCGTACTCCTCGCCCATACCGTCGTCCCAGACCAGCGCCTTCATCTGGAGCAGGTCGACGACACCGCGGAACTCGGATTCCGCGCCGATCGGCAGCTGGATGACCGCGGTCTCCGCGTCGAGGCGGTCCTTGATCATCTCGAGGCAGCGGTAGAAGTCGGCACCGGTGCGGTCCATCTTGTTGACGAAGCACATGCGGGGCACGTGGTACTTGTTGGCTTGGCGCCACACCGTCTCGGTCTGGGGTTCCACGCCGGCAACCGCGTCGAAGACCGCAACCGCGCCGTCGAGCACCCGCAGGGAGCGCTCGACCTCGACGGTGAAGTCGACGTGGCCAGGGGTGTCGATGATGTTGATCCAGCAGTCGCGCCACTTGCACGTGGTCGCGGCCGACGTGATGGTGATGCCGCGTTCCTGCTCCTGGACCATCCAGTCCATGACCGCCGCGCCCTCGTGCACTTCACCG
>JANLRZ010000136.1:0-13137 GCA_031362155.1 Acidimicrobiia bacterium
CCGAGATCTCGCCGCGGGGACTTTGATCGGCTACGGGTTGGTGGCGCTCGCGGCGTTCTTGATCTTCCGGTCGCACTTCTGGGCGATCCGGGGAACGCCCGACTCGGGCAAGGGAGCAGCCACCGATGCCGGTGACCACTAACTCGATCCGCTCAGGCGGCGGCGTCGCTCCACACGACCGCGTGATCGACGAGCACCTTGCAGTGGTACCGGTCTTCGGCGATCTTGCGGGCCGCCAGTTCGGCGTCGAGCGGGTCGGCCGCGTCGACGAGCACCATGGTGATGCCGTTGCCGTCGGCCCGGTCCAGGGTTTGGATGGTAACTCCGTACGTCATTTCGTTGTCCTCCACGATCACCAACGTTTCGGCATCGAGATTCGTTCCTTGAGCCCGGTGATTCGCTCGACCCATGCACGCACAGCATGGTCGCGCCAGGGAAACGGACGGTAACCGGTGGGTTTCCTCCAAGCACACGAATTGCGAACGCTCGCGGCGGCGGCCGACCGGCTCGTACCCCCGACCGCCGACGGTCACCCGGGCGCGGCGGCGTTGGGTGTCGCCGACTACATCGACGGGCTCCTCGACGCCTTCTCCTCCGACCCGCCGCGCATCTGGGCCGGCGGACCGTTCTCGGGTCGTGCGGGAGGCGAGATCGGGTTCGTGCGCTTCATGGACCTCTCGCCGCTCGAAGAACTGGCCTGGCGCACCCGCATCGAAGGATCGCAAGGAATCGCCGAGCGCGAGCGCATGGGCCCCGTTGTCGGCTGGCAGCGCCAGTACCGCCGTAGCCTCTTGGCGCTGGGCACGGATTTCCCCTTCTGCACCACCGATGAACAGGACGCGCGTCTGGACGCCGACCCTGAGTTCCGTGACCTCCTCTACGAGCACTGCGTCGAAGGGTGTTACGCCGCGCCGGAGTACGGCGGGAATCGCGATCTCGGTGGCTGGCGGGCCATCGAGTTCCCCGGCGATGTCCAGCCGCGGGGCTACTCCGACGCCGAAGTGGAAGGCCGCGCATGAACCCGTCGAGCAACGCCGAGTTCGACGCCATCGTCATCGGCACCGGTCCGGCCGGCGCCACGGCGGCGGAGGTGCTCACCGCCGCGGGGTGGTCGGTCCTGATGCTGGAAAAGGGCCGGAACCACCTCCTGGCCCTCGACCCTCCGTTCGCTCCGCTCGGCCACGTCTCGAACGACGAGTTGAAGTTCATGCGTCGCCATTTCCTCGGCCCCGACCCGTGGTTGGAGCCCCGCACCTTCCGCCGCACCGAGGCCGACGGTGAGCGCATCGAGAGCGGCGACGTCAACAACCTTCCCTCCACCGTCGGTGGCGGCGGATTCCACGCCGACGGCAAACTCCCCCGCTTCCGCGCGGACGATTTCAAGCCACTGACCGTCGGCGGCCCGGTCGACGGTGCCGACATCGTCGACTGGCCGGTCGACTACGACGAGATGGAGCCGTACTACGCGGCCGCGGAACGCACGGTCGGCGTGGCCGGTGAAGCGGGGGCCAATCCGTTCGCGTCGTGGCGGGCCGATCCCTACCCGATGCCCGCCGGGCCCGACATGTACTGCGCCCTGCTCACCGCGCGGGCTGCAACCGAAATGGGGTACCACCCGTATCGCGCGCCGACGGGCGTGAACAGCGTGGAGTACGACGGGCGACCCGCGTGTAACAACTGCGGGTTCTGTGGCTACTTCGGCTGCCCGATCGAGGCGAAGGGCGATCCGGTCGCGCCACTCCGTCACGCGCTGCAGACCGGCAACTGCGAGATTCGCGACGAGAGCGTCGTGACCGATCTACTCCTCGACGGCACCGGCCGCCGAGCGCGGGGCGTGCGCTACCTCGACCGCCACCTCGAACCGCACGAGGTCTCGGGGCGACACGTCGTGCTCGCCGGCGGCGCGTTCGAGACCCCGAGGCTCTTGCTCCGCAACGAACTCGGCAACCCCGATGTCGTGGGCCGGTTCCTGCAGTTTCATTTCCAGACGTACGTGCTCGGAATGTTCGGCGAACGACTCCACGGTCACCGCGGCCGATCGGTGACCCATCTCATGGACGATCCGATCGTTCCCGACGCCGCGGCGACGGACGCGGCCCGGGCGGCGGGACTCCCCTTCATTCGGGGCGGGATCGTCGAACACGGTGCCGCCGGCCATCCGATCCTGGAAGGTATCCATCTTCCTCAGGGCGCACTGCATTCCCAACTGATGATGCAGTCGATGACCCGAGACCGCATGGCGGTGTTCACCATGCAAGGCGAGGATCTCCCCCAGGCGACCAACCGGATCGATCTCGATCCGCACGTCCGCGATGCGTACGGACTCCCCGCAGGTCGAGCCACCTACGCTCCCCACCCACACGAGATCGTCTGTGCCGAGCACTGGGCGCCGAGGCTCGAGGCCGTGATGCGCGCCGCCGGTGCGCTGAACACGTTCTGGACGACCTCACCGCCGATCGCCGGCAGCATGGCCGACCGACCGGGCGGGCGGACCCCGATCTCCCGCCACATCATGGGCGGGGCGAGGATGGGCGACGACCCGGCGACCAGCGTCTTCGACCGATGGCAACGGCTGCACGGAGTAGAGAACGTGATCTGCACTGACTCGTCGGTCTTCCCGACCTCGACGGGCTACGGACCGACGCTGACCATCGTCGCCCTCGCCATCCGGACGAGCCGTGCCCTCGCGGGCCTCGACCCCCTCGCCTCAGAGCGCCCCACCTGATCGAACTTGCGTCAATAACCGGCCCGATCGGGCAGGTTATTGACGCAAGAACCGAAGTTACGCGGCGATGAGGTCTTCTTCGGGGACGAGAACGCGCGAGGGAGGCTTCTTCAGGTCTTTCACGATGCCGACCCAGCTCATCATCTTGAGCACGTAGTAGGTCATGTCGATCTCCCACCAGAAGAACCCCTGCCGGGCGGAAGCTTGGTAGTGATGGTGGTTGTTGTGCCAGCCCTCGCCGCCGGTGAGGAGCGCGATGAGCATCGAGTTCCGGCTCGTGTCGGGGGTCTCGTAGCGACGGCGGCCGAACACGTGGGCGGCCGAGTTCACGAGGAACGTGGTGTGCCAGAGCAGCACCGTCGAGCAGAAGAACCCGACGACCAGAGCCGTGTAGGCACCACTCCATCCGCCTGTCCAGAACCCGATGGCGAAGGCGGCGACGCCGTAGACCCACGGCGGCATGCCTTCGTGCTTGTCCAGCCACCGCAGTTCCGGGAACTGGGCGAAGTCCTTGATCGCCGACAGGTCGGTGTCCTTGTACTTGTCGGACAGGATCCAGCCGACGTGACTCCACCAGAAGCCCTTGCGGGGGGAGTGGAGATCGGCGTCGGTATCGGAAGACCGGTGGTGGTGGCGGTGGTTCGCCGCCCACCACAACACGCCCTTCTGCGCGGTGGCCTCCGCCTGGAACGCGAACACCGTCTGCCAAAACCGGTTCAGCCGGAACGACTTGTGGGAGAAGTACCGGTGGTAGGCCGCGGTCACGAAGAACGCACGACCGAAATACATCACGATGAACAAAATTGCTGCCGTCCAGGTGATCCCAGTGAAGATCACGCTGAGGCACAGCACGTGCACCAGCAGGAACGGGATCGACGACACCCAGTTGACGCGCTCATCGGCGGCCCGGGTCAACGGCGGAAGCTTCGCAGGCATCGGGAGAGGCTACCGGCCGGGCCCCGACCGACGCCCGCGCGTCGGTGAATACGCGTGTGACCTGGTCGCACACCGCGTGCAGAATGCCCGGATGACGATTGCAGCGGTACTCCTCGATTTCTACGGAACGTTGGCTCGCGCCACTCGATGGATCTCGGCCGACGAGGTTCTCGCGGAGCATGGCTACCGCTTGGACGACGAACACCGGGCCAACTATTACGCCGACGGTCTCGACGGCGACGTACACGACGAGCACTCGCGGAGCCGTGATCACTACACGGCTTGGCAACGCGAACGGACCCTCGCGATGCTTGCCGCCTCCGATGTCCACCCCGGCGAGTACGAACTCATCATCGAGCAGCTGCACGCCGGTGCCGCCGACCGTCAACTCGATCCCTACGACGAGGTCGCGGACGTCCTCGACGAGTTGCGCCGACGCGATCTGCGCATCGTGGTCTGTTCCAACTGGGATTGGGATCTACGCGAGGCGGTGGAGGAATCGGGTCTCACTGACCACGTCGATGCGATGGTGTCGTCGGCCTGGGTCGGGGCTCGCAAACCGCACCCGCGGATCTTTGCCGCGGCGCTGGGCGAGGCCGGCGTGAACCCCGACGCGGCCATCTTCGTCGGCGACACGTGGGGTCCCGATGTCGTCGGCCCGACCGCAGCAGGAATGCGACCGCTGTACCTGCGGCGAGAGGGACACTGGCCCGACGGCACCGCCCCGGACCCACTCGACCCCGACATCGCCGTTGCCGCCGACCTCACCGGCATCTTCGATCTCTTGGACATAGCCTGGGGGGCATGACCGCACTGCTCGAACCCACCACGCCGACCACCTCGGCCACCGACATCATCGACCGCACTCGCGCGACCTTCGCTTCGGGGCGGACTCGCCCGGTCGGATGGCGCAAGGACCAACTGCGCGCCCTGGATCGAATGCTCGTCGAGCGGGAGACCGAGTTCGGCGAAGCACTTCGCCTTGACCTCGGGAAGTCGGCCACCGAGGGGTACCTCACCGAAATTGCATTCGTTCGCGCCGAGATCGCCGACACCCTCAAGCACCTCGACCACTGGCTCAAGCCCGAACGGGCCCCGGTGCCGGTCAAGCAGCAGCCGGGTCGAGCCCGGATCCACCGCGACCCGCTCGGCACGGTGCTGATCATCGGGCCATGGAACTACCCCATCCAGCTCATCCTGGCACCGCTCGTCGGTGCCATCGCGGCCGGGAACACCGCAACCATCAAGCCGTCCGAGGTCTCGCCCCACGCGTCGGCCGCGTTGGCCCGCCTCGTTCCCCTCTACCTCGACCCCGATGCCGTCGCCGTGGTCGAAGGGGGCGTCGAAGCAACGACCGCGCTCCTCGCCGAGCGATGGGATCACATCTTCTATACCGGCAACGGAACGGTCGGCCGCATCGTCATGACCGCGGCGGCCCAGCACCTCACTCCCGTGACTCTGGAGTTGGGCGGGAAGAGCCCGGTCATCGTCGACGCGAGCGCGAACCTCGACGTCGCGGCCCGACGCATCGTGTGGGGGAAGTTCCTCAATGCCGGTCAGACCTGCATCGCGCCCGACTACATCCTCGTCGATCGCACCGTCGAAGCTCCGTTGCTCGCCCGGATGGCCGACGCCGTCCGAGAGTTCTACGGGACCGACCCCCGGGCCAGTGCCGATTACGGCCGCATCGTGAACGAGCGACACTTCGACCGGGTCAGTCGACTGGCCGACGGTGCCGGCGCCGGTGAGGTTGTCGTCGGCGGCGTGCGAGACCGCGACGACCGCTACTACTCCCCCACGATCCTGCGCGGCACCGACCCGGCCGCGCTGATCATGCAAGAAGAGATCTTCGGGCCCGTCCTGCCCACGATCGCCGTCGACGACCTCGACGCGGCCATCGAGTTCGTGACGGCGCGCGACAAACCACTCGCGTTGTACCTGTTCGCCGAGGACCCCGAGGTGGAGCGACGAGTCCTCGCCGGGACCAGCTCGGGCGGCGTGTGCGTCAACGCGACGCTGTTCCACATCACGGTGCCGGGGCTTCCCTTCGGCGGCGTCGGCGAGAGCGGCATGGGTGCGTACCACGGTCGGGCCAGCTTCGAAACCTTCACCCACCGCAAGAGCGTCTTGCGCCGGCCCACGAAGCTCGACCCGCCGATCGCCTACCCGCCGTACACCGGGCTCAAGGCCAAGCTGCTGCGCCGGTTGCTCTGACCGACCTCACCGGTACCGTCACCCGCGCCCGGACGCGACTCGACCCCCGACCGAAGTCGGGGGTCGAGTTCGGGAATGCTCGGGACTCAGACCGCGGTGACGTTCTGAGCTTCCTCGCCCTTCCGGCCGGGCGCAACGTCGAACTGGACCGCTTGACCCTCGGTCAACGTCCGGTAGCCGTTCATCTGAATCTGTGAGTGGTGGACGAACACGTCCGGCTCGCCTTCACGAGAGATGAAGCCGAAGCCCTTCTCGGCGTTGAACCACTTCACCGTGCCTGTTGCCATGTGCAATTTCCTGACTGTGCTGCGGGGCGGGCCGGAGTTGGCAAACCCTCGCCGGAAACGGTAGCAGGACGATTCGGGCGCTTGCTACGGGCCTGGGTAGTGACGCAGCTCGATGACGAGCCCGTCCGGATCGCGCACGTAGAGGCCGGTTCCGATCCCTTGCGCACCGAACAACTCCGAGGGCCCCGAGACCACATCGAACTGACCGGAGTCGGCCACCGCTTGGAGGTCGAGCTCATCGATCACGAGACACAAATGATCGATGTTCTTGCCATCGGGTGCGGCGGGGAACAGATCGAGAATCGTGGTGGCGTTGATCCGGACCGACGGGAAGAACACCTCACCGCGCCGGAACTCGTCGACGCGCACGGGTTCGAGGCCGAGCAGCCCCACGTAGAACGCCAACGACCGCTCCACATCGGCACTCATGACCACGACGTGATCCACCCCGGTGACACGAAGACTGCTCATCGGGGTAGCCCGAGGATGCGATCACCGATAATCGTGCGTTGCACTTCGGATGTGCCTCCTGCGATCGATGCCGCCCGCGACCACAACCACTGCCGCGACCACTTCGTGGTGAGCGAGGACTCCGGGCCGTGGATGAGCTGGGCCGTGTCGGCCAAGTGTTGAGTCATGTCGGTCCATACCAGCTTCGTGATGCTCGACTCCGGGCCGGGCGCAACTCCGTGGGCGAGCCGTGACAGCGTCCCCCAGTTGTTGAGCCGGAGGAGGCGCAGTTCGACGAAGGCCTGGGCCAGTGCATCCGCGACCTCGACGTCGTCGAGACCACCGGTCGTCGCCGCCTCGCGGTAGAGCTCATCGAGGAAGACCTCGTGCACCACCTGCTCCTTGAACGGGAACGACGTGCCCCGCTCATGGGCGAGCGTGGTGTTGGCGACCGCCCAACCGTTGTTGAGGTCGCCGACAAGTTGATCCTCAGGGACGAACACGTCGTCGAGGAACACCTCATTGAACTCGGCCTCGCCGGTGATCTGCACCAGCGGTCGAATCTCGATGCCGGGGCTGGTCATGTCGATGACCACGTAACTGATTCCCCGATGCTTGGGCGCGTCGGCGTCGGTGCGTACGAGCGCGATCCCCCACCGCGCGTACTGCGCGTACGAGGTCCACACCTTCTGCCCGCTGACGAGCCATCCGCCGTCGACCGGTCGGGCCCGGGTTGCCAACGCCGCGAGATCGGATCCGGCATCGGGCTCGCTGAAGAGCTGACACCAGATCTCCTGGGCGTCGAGAATCCGCGGCAGCCACCGCTGCTTCTGTTCCGCTGTGCCGTGCGCGAGGAGCGTCGGACCGGCCAGGTTGATCCCGACTCGATTCACCGGTTGGAGCGCACGGCTGCGGGCGTACTCCATGTTGAACAGCGCCACCTCGACCGGGGTCGCGCCGCGTCCGCCGTATTCGGTGGGCCAGTGGATTCCGATCCAACGGTCGGCCGCCAGCTTGGCCTGCCAGCTGCGCCCCCATTCGATCTCGGCATCGAGTGACGCGAACGTCGGAGGGAGATCCAGGTTGGCCTCCAGCCACGACCGAACTTCTGCGGCGAAGGCCAACTCGCCCGGACTGAAGCTCAGATCCATCTCAGAGGTCCCAGAATCGTTCGCGTTGGTATTCGACGAACGACGCGTGCAGCGCCTCCTCGGCGTCGGCGGTGAACGGCTCGTAGTGGGCCGCGCCCCGGCCCCGCACGAAGACCGCATCTCCATCCACCCGGTCGGCGCGCCATTTCTGGTGCACGAGGGTGCGCTTCACGATCTTGAAGGTCCCCGTCGTCGGGGGTTCACTCAGTGGGCGGACATATCGCGGGTACCACTTCGGCCCGATATCGGATTGTGCAGCCAGCCACGCTGCGAACTCCGTGCCGTCGAACTCGACGCCCTCACGGAGCACGAGTCCCGCCATGATCTGGTCGCCGGCTTGGTCGTCGGGTACCCCGTAGACCGCAGCGAGGAGAACGTCGGGATGTTGGCGGAGGGCCTCTTCGATCGGACCGGCCGGAAAGTTCTCGCCGTCGACCCGAATCCAATCGGCGGTCCTGCCCGCGAAGTAGAGGTAGCCGTCGGCGTCGACGTACCCGAGATCTCCCGACCAGTACCAACCGAACCGGGTGGTCTTCGCGTTCGCCTCGACGTTGTTGTAGTACCCCTCGAAGGGTCCGACCCCACCGGTGTTGACGATCTCGCCCACCGCGTCTTCCGCATTGACGAGCCGGCCGTCGGCGTCGAACTCGGCCCGTGGTTTCTCGTGACCGTCGTCGTCGACGACCTTCACCGCGGGCGTGACCCGCCCGAGCGCGCCCGGCCGCGACTCGCCGTCGCGGTTCACCGCGACACCACCTTCGGTCGCGCCGTACGCGTCGATGACCTCGAGACCGAACCGGGCCGAGAACTCATCGACGACGCGCGGCGAACCTTCGTTGCCGAACGCGACTCGCAGTGCGTTGTCGGCGTCGTTCGGTCCTTCGGGTTGGGCGAGAAGATACGCGAGCGGCTTGCCGGTGTAGTTGAAGTAGGTCGCGCCGTACCTGCGGACGTCTGGCAACCAACCGGAGGCTGAGAATTTACGAGCCAGGCCCACCGAGCAGCCTGCGACGAGTGACGGCGCCCACCCGACCTGGACGGCGTTCGAGTGGAACAACGGCATGCAGACGTAGCCGACGTCGTCGGCAGTCAGGTCCATGATCATCCGCATCCGGTTCCCGGTCACGAGGAGGCGACGTTGCGAACAGATGACCGCCTTCGGCGCATCAGAGGTGCCGCTGGTGAAGATAAGCGCCCACGGCGTATCGACGTCGGGGTCGAGCCCGGGATCGACGCCGCTCACCGCACCGAGCGCAGGTTCCAAGTCCTCCCCGACCACGAGCGTTGGCGGGAGCCGATCGGTCAGGTCGACGAGGAGTTCCCGATGGCGGGGTTCGGTGATGAGCAGGCCGCAGTCGGTGTGTTCGACGTCCCGAAGGAGCGGCTCGCCCCGTCGGGTGTGATTGAGCCCGACGATCGCACCGCCGATGAGGGCCGCGCCGCCGAACGTGAAGAGATACTCGGGCAGGTTGTCGAGGAGCACGGCAATGTGCCGAGGCCGGTCCGCCGGGAGGCGATCCAGGAAGAGGTTCGCCCATCGCGCCGACTCACGCAGATAGTCGGCGTGGGTCCAGATGTCGTCGCCGAATCGGATGGCGGGGCGGTCACGGATCTGCGGGTCGGTGCCGTTGTGGCGCAGTAGGGCGGCCGCATTCTCGGCGGGCAAGGGCGCCTGACCGGGAGCCGGCGCCGATCCTGGTCCCGTCGACGAACCTGACATGAGCGTCACTCTACGCTCGTGCCTCAGTTTCTCAGCTGACGGCCCCGGAGGCCCGCAGCGCGGCCACGCGGGCCGCGTCATAGCCGAGGACCTCGGTCAAGACCGCGTCGGTGTGCTCGCCGACCGTCGGAGCCTTGGTGGGAACGAGCGGGTCCGCATCCACGATCTTCACCGGGAACGGCAACTGTTCGGCCCCCAACGCCTCGGTCGGGAACCACTGGAGCCGATCACGGAACTGCGGATCGTCGGCGACGGTCTTGGGCGTGTGGCAGGGCGCGATCGGTACGTCGACGTCGATACCGAACTGCACCCATTCTTCGGTGGTCTTGGTTGCGTAGATCGCCGTCAACTCGGCCTGCATCTCGCGGTTCCCCCGAGCGTGATCGCCGTACTCCGAACCGGGCCACCGCTCGAACATGTCCGTGCGGTCGAGCGCCGCGCAGAACTTCTTCCAGAAATGTTGCTCGCTCGCCATGAAGAGCACGTGGCCGTCGCTCGAGCGATACACCTGGTAGCGAACGCCGCCTCGCATCCCGGCAATGGCCGGTTCACGCCGGACGTAGTCGTCGGACTGGTTGCCGGTGACTTCGCTCTCGGGCCGTTCGTAGGCGCGATAGGTCTCCTCGCGGTACCAATCGAACGCGGCGGCGGCATCGGACTGCGCGACCTCCATCTGCGCGCCGACTCCGGTGCTGCGCGCCTGGATCACGCCGGCGAGAATCCCCAGCGCACCGAACAAGGGTGCAGCGTTGATACCGATCGACACGTGATTCGGAATCGACGGATATCCGGCGTCGTCGATCTCGGGCTCGAAGATTCCCGCCCACGCGTCGTAGGCGATGCCATGGCTGGCGAGGTCCCGGTAGGGCCCGGTCGCGCCGTACCCCGAGATCTGGCAGAACACGATCTTGGGATTCAGCTCCTGCAGCCGGTCGAAGCCGAGCCCCCGACGAGCGAGCGCGCCCGGTCGCATCGCTTCCACCACGACGTCACTGACAGTGACCAGATCCTCGAACAGCGCGATGCCGTCGTCCGACTTCAGGTCGATCGCGATGCTGCGCTTCCCCCGATTGACGTGGAGGTGCATCAGCGAGACCCCCTCGACGATCGGCCACGTCATCCGCCGGACGTAGTCACCCGAGGGTGGTTCGATCTTGATGACCTCGGCCCCCAGATCGGCGAGCGCGGTGGTGATGGCGGCGGGTCCGAGCATCGACACTTCGACGATGCGAACCCCGGCGAGCGGCTGAGCAGTAGGCACGGCCGGAGATTAGCGGCGGTCCTTGCAACGAACGGCTCCGGGCCGAGACTGAGGTCATGAACCAGGAGGTTCCCCCATGCTCACTCCCATCGATGATCTCGACGCATACGTGGCGACCCGCACAAGCTGGCACGCGCTGGCCGAGCGCGTCCTGGCGCCGGCCCGGCACTCCCAGACCGGCCGCATCGGTCTTCGCCCGTCTCCGGGCGGCGTCACGACCGGTCGGTTCGGAGAGGACGACCGCAGTTTGGCGCTCGATGGCCGTTCCTTGGTGGTCGCCGTCGGTGGTGCGCCGGCCCGTCATGACATCACCACCCTCGGGGCTGCCGCGACCCTTGCCGGCGTCGACGTCACGGCACCGATCGCCGTGTACACGGCGACCACGCCCGATGACCCTGACCGCAAGCTCCCCCTCGACGACGCCGCACTGAACGTGCTGGCCGAATGGTTCGCGTTCGGCGACGCCGTCCTGCACGCCTGGCGTGACACCCACGGAGACGAGACGCCGTCGGCCGCGCAACTCTGGCCGGAACACTTCGACCTGGCGCTCGATCTCGGTGCCGACGACCGACGCGCCAACTACGGCGCCTCGCCCGGCGACGGCGGCCACCAGGCTCCATATCTCTACGTCGGACCGTGGAATCCCGACGGTGACCCGTTCTGGAATGCCGGCACCTACGCCCGGCTCGGGTACGACGCTCTGGTCCAGGCCGCGGATCCGGCGGTCACAGCACTGGACTTCTTCGCCGCCGGCCACGCCGTCGCGTCGAAGCACACCGCCACTTCCTGACTTCCGAACGGCCCGACACCACATCCGAGGCGGGGCCCGAACGGCCCGCACCGAAGGTGCAAGAGTGGGAGTGGCGAAGCCGAGGATCACCAACCTTCCGGCCCGACACCACATCCGAGGCGGGGCCCGAACGGCCCGCACCGAAGGTGCAAGAGTGGGAGTGATGGATCTCACGGGGGCAACCGATCTGCATGCGCACTTCGGACCCGATCCGCATCGAGCGCGCTCGGTCACCGGCCACGACGCGGCGACCCAGGCCGCAGCCGCCGGCCACACCGCCATCGTCTTGAAGAGCCACGACACGCCGAGCGCCGCGCTGGCGGCCGCCCTCGACCCCATCGTCGACGGCGTGCGGGTCTTCGGAGGGATCTCGTGTGACCGCGAGGTCGGAGGCATGAACCCGGCGGCGGTCGAGGTGGCGCTCGCCCTCGGGGCGAAGATCGTGTGGCTTCCGACTCTCAGCAGCGCGCAGGACTTCGAGAACGGTGTGGCTGCACAGCTCGGGATCCCCGGACCCGGCATTCGCGTGACCGACTCGGAGGGTGAACTCACGAGCGAGACCAGAGAGATCCTCGCGCTCATCGAAGAGCACGACGCGATTCTCGCAACTGGTCACGTGAGCGCCGCCGAGCATCTCGCAGTCACTCGCGAGTTCGCGCCCCGCGGCCACGTCCTGGTCACGCACGCAATGGAAGAACTCGCAGGCCCGAACCTGACCGTCGGCCAATGCGCCGAACTCGCGGAGCTCGGCGCCCACATCGAACTGTGCGCGCTGACCTGCATCGGTTCGCTCGCGACGCGCCCGATCGACGACCTCATCGCGTGCATGCGCGCCGTTGGCGTGGACCGCGTGACGCTCGGCACCGACTTCGGACAAGCATCGAACGAACCGCCGGCGGCCGGGATGCAGTCCTTCGCCGACGCACTCTTCGCCGCCGGCCTCACCGAGGCCGAGATTCGACGGATGGCCTGCGCCAACCCCAACGCGATCCTCCACCTCGACGCGTAAGGTCAGCGTTGTGGAGGATCGCATCACGCCGGGGCTGTACCTGGAGATGACCGATGGCCCGATCGCGGAGTACGTCGCTACCCGGGTTCCGGACCTCCACACCCATGGCACCGTCCAACGCGCCACGTGGTGGGAGAACGTGCACCGCGATCGCGCCGACCTGCCGCGCGTGCTCGACGAGTTCACCTACCTTGCGGTCTACGAGGTCACCGACGACTTCGTTGCCCCCGCGACCCCGGAGGGAATCACCGGCCATCACTTCCGTCGGTACCCCCGGCCGGGACAGGGCCGGCTGACCGGGAATCCCACCATCGGACTCTCGCTCGTGCTGATCTCACCGCGCGACTCCGCCGACGCCCAGTCACTGCGCGATTGGGGTGACTTCGTACACCTGCGCCACATCGCCGAGGTCGCCGTGCCCGGGTACACGATGATCACGCCGTACGAGAACGCAACCGGGTCCGATCCGCGGTTCATGCATTTCTACGAGATGGACACCGACGATCCGGAACGGGCATTCACAGCCATGACACCGCTGGTCACCGAACGTCTCGGCGCCGACACCGACGCGTGGCATCACTGGGCGCGCCACCC
>JANLRZ010000191.1:0-9881 GCA_031362155.1 Acidimicrobiia bacterium
AAACGCGCGACCAAGCCGTCGGCCACGCGCCGGGCTCCGGCCAAGGCCGCGAAGCCGCCCAAGACCGCGCGGGTGCGCGCCGCCGCCCGCACCCAGATGGAGGGACACGGCTCCGACGCGCTGGCCATCGGGCTGTTGGTCTTCGGTCTGCTCTCGGGCTTGGCGCTGGCCACCGACCTGACCGGCCCGGTGGGAGCCGCGATCGGCGACGGGCTGCGCGCGCTGTTCGGACACGGCGCCTTCCTGATCCCGCTCGCCTTCCTCGCGACGGCCGGGTTGTTGCTGTGGCGGCGACCCGAGGACTCGGAGTCCGCGGCGCCACTGCGCGTGGGCTTCGGTGTCGGTCTCGTCTTGATCGGTGCCGCCGGTCTGTTGCACGTGCTCGGTGGGACCCCGGCGTTGTCGGGCCCGGTCGATGCACTCCGTGACGCCGGTGGCTACTTCGGTGCCATCGTCGGTGCGCCCCTCGCGGCCGCGCTCGGCACCGTGGGTGCGGTCGTCGTGCTGGTGGCCATCACGATCTTCGGGCTGTTGGTCGCGCCGGGAACCTCGATTCGCGAGGTACTCGGTCTGCTGCGCCGTGGAGTGGCTCGGCTCGGCACCTTGGGGCTCATGCTGCTCGATGCCACGGGCCTACGCGACGGCACACCGCTGACCGACGAAGAGGTCGAAGCCGCGACCGGTCCCGAGCGACGCGAGTTGCCATCGCGCCGGACCACGGTCGAATCGATCACGGGTGATGCGCCGCCGGAAGCGTTCGACCCGGAACCCGAACCGCTCGCCGCCGAACTCGTCGAACTCGATGACGACATCGACCTCGACGAAGAAGACGACGACGAACCGCTGGCGGCCTCGGTGGCCGACGGCGGAGTCGACCCGGCCGATATTCAGGTCCGCGAAGACGCCAAGGGTCAGATCGCGATCGACCTCACCCAGTACGGACACGGCGACTGGACCCTCCCGCCGCGCGATCTGCTCAAGCGGAGCCAGGCCAAGGCGCTCGACAAGACCGCCGTCGAACAAGGCGGCCGAGTGCTCCAGGCGACGCTCAAGGACTTCGGCGTTGACGCGAACCTCATCGGCATGACGGTCGGACCGACGGTCACGCGCTACGAACTCGAACTGGCGCCGGGCGTCAAGGTCAACCGGGTCACCGGTCTGAGCCACGACATCGCCTACGCGATGGCGAGCCCCGACGTGCGCATTCTCGCCCCGATCCCCGGGCGCAGCGCCATTGGTGTCGAGGTGCCGAACAAGCAACGTCAACTCGTGACCCTCGGCGACATCCTCACCTCTCCCGAGGCGGCCCAGGCCACGCATCCGCTCGAAGTCGGGCTCGGGCGCGACATCGCCGGGCATTCCCACATGATCAACCTGGCGCAGATGCCGCACTTGCTCATCGCCGGTCAGACCGGTGCGGGCAAGTCAAGCTGCATCAACAGCCTCATCACGTCGATCCTCATGCGTTGCACGCCCGACCAGGTGCGCATGATCCTCGTCGACCCGAAGCGGGTCGAGCTGGGTCAGTACAACGGTCTGCCGCACCTGCTCACCGAGGTCGTCACCAGCCCGAAGAAGGCGGCGAACGCGCTCGAGTGGGCTGTGCGCGAGATGGAGATGCGGTACGACCTTCTGGCCGAGGTCGGCGTGCGCGACGTGACCGGGTATAACGCCAAGTTCGACGCCGGGGAACTGCCGACCGCAGAGAACCCGGACCCGATGGGCGGTCGTTCCTACGAACGCATTCCCTACATCGTGATCGTGATCGACGAGCTGAACGACCTGATGATGGTCGCGGCCCGCGACGTCGAGGCCAGCATCTGCCGCATCGCGCAGATGGCCCGAGCCGTCGGTATCCACCTGGTGATCGCGACCCAACGCCCGTCGGTCAACGTCATCACCGGTGTCATCAAGGCCAACGTCCCGAGCCGACTCGCGTTCTCGGTGAGCACCCTCGCCGACTCCCGGGTCATCCTCGATCAGTCCGGCGCCGAGAAACTGATCGGTCACGGAGACATGCTGCTGATGTCGGCGTCGTCGTCACGGGCCCAGCGGATCCAGGGTTCCTGGGTCGATGAGGAGTGCGTGCGCAAGGCCGTTGCCCATTGGCGGCGCCAGGTGCAGGAGCCGCAGTACATCGATGGGCTCCAAGGTACCGAGTCGGCCGGCGGCAGCGGTGGTGGCCGCTCCGGCGGGAGCGACGACGATGACGACGATCTGCTCGTCGAAGCGATGGAGCTCGTCATTCGCAGCGGACTCGGATCGACGTCGATGTTGCAACGCAAGTTGCGGGTCGGCTTCGCCCGCGCCGGTCGGCTGATGGACCTGCTCGAGCAGCGGGGCATCGTCGGCCCGAGCGAAGGCTCGAAGGCTCGTTCGGTCCTCATGACCGTCGACGAGTTCGAAGCCATGCACGCGTCCTCCAATTCCTGAGCCGCCGGGACTCGGGTGCGACGTGCGCGCACCACTCCGTCCGAGACTCCGGCTCGGGGCCTGGGTTGGTGCGACTCAGTCGATTCCTGAGCCGCCGGGACTCCCATTTCCCAGCGATTGGCGCCTGGTGGTCCGCAGGCGATCACCAGATGCCAAACGGTGGAGGGTTGGGGTGGGTTAGGGGTGGGGGATGCAGTCGTAGACGGCGCGCACCAGGTTCGCGGGGCGGCGGTCGATGCTGAGGCCGACCTTCATCCGGTTCATCACGTAGCCGAAACCGATGGAGCGGTCGGGGTCGGCGAAGCCGAGTGATCCTCCGGCGCCGGAGTGGCCGAAGGCCCCCGGACCGGCGTTGACGTTGAGTGTCGGATGGAGCGAAAAGCCCAGCCCGTATCGCATCGGCGTACCGAGGACGCGGTCGGTGCCGTCGCTCTCCACCCGGGCCGCAAGGGTGATCGACGCCGGCGTGAGCAGGCGTACCCCGTCGACCGATCCGACAGTAGCGGCGTACATCCGAGCGACCGCGTGGGCCGACGCGATCCCGTTCGACGACGGCAACTCGCACGCGTGCAACTCGCGCGTGTTCCACCGGTCGTCGTAGCGGAAGAGGTTGGACGGACCAGTGAGCGCGTCGCCCATGAGCGTGCCCGGTGACATCACGGCGTCCATCAACTCGCGGATCTCGGGATCGGTCGGTATGGCCGGCGGGATGATGCGCGCCAGACGGGGTTCGAGTGCTGCGGGGAGCCCGATCCACCAGTCGAGGTCGAGCGGCCCGGCGATCTCGTCGGCGAAGAACCTTCCCAGCGACTGCCCCGTGACGCGACGCACGATCTCGCCGGTCAACCACCCGAAGGTCTTGAGGTGGTAGCCAACGGCGGTTCCCGGCTCCCACAACGGTGCTTGCGCGGCGAGTTGCTCCACGATCGGGTCCCACGCCAACGCCTCGGCGAGGGTGAACTCGCCGTCGACGACGGGTAACCCGGCCGAATGCGCGAGGACGTGACGCACGAACACGTCGGCCTTGCCGTTCGCAGCGAACTCGGGCCAGTAGCGAGCGACCGGTGCATTCGGATCGAGCGCACCGCGCTCGATCAGCCGGTTGGCGCAGAGCGCCGTGGCTCCCTTAGTGGTGGAGAACACGACGGCCAGGGTGTCGGGAGTCCACGGGCGCCCCGTCTCCGGATCCGCGGTCCCGCCCACGAGGTCCACGACCGGTACGCCGTCGCGGTAGACGCAGCAGGCCGCCCCGACCTCGCGGTGATCGAAGTTGGCGCGGAACGCGTCGGCGACGGGTTCCCACCCGGGCGCGACGGTCCCGGCGATGGTCACATCCATCGGGCGGAGTGTAGGGACAATGCTCCCGGTAGGATCCGGAGGTGGTCGAACGCTTCTACGTCGAGACGCTCGGCTGTCCGAAAAACGCGGTGGACTCGGACAAAGTCGTCGCCAGCCTCCTGGCCGACGGCCTGCAAGCAGCCGATCGAGCCGAGGATGCCGACCTCGTCGTGGTCAACACCTGCGCGTTCATCGAAGCAGCCCGCCAGGAATCGATCGACGTCACGCTCGCGCTCTCGGAGGCCCGCAAGCCGGGTGCTCGCCTCGTGGTCACCGGCTGCATGGCCGAACGCTACGGCGACGAACTCGCCGAGGCGCTCCCGGAGGCCGACGCGGTCGTCGGCTTCGCGGACGAAGGCGCGCTGGTCGACGTCGTGCTCCGCGGTCGCAAGCCCACAGGCGTTCGAGATCTCCTCGAACTCCCGCGGCCGGCGACCCAAGCGCCCTGGGCCTACGTCAAGGTCGCGGAAGGATGCGACCGGGCGTGTGCGTTCTGTGCGATCCCGTCGTTTCGCGGGGCGCAGCGGTCCCGCTCGATCGAGTCGATCGAGGCCGAGGTCTCCGGGTTGGTCGCCGGCGGGGTCGCCGAGATCGTGCTCGTTGCCCAAGACCTCGCCTGGTACGGCCGCGACATCGGCGAGCCCGGATCGTTGGCACCGCTGCTCCGCCGGCTCGACCGGTTGGCCGATCGCGGGCTGGCCCGCATCCGGCTGCTCTACCTCTACCCGAGCGAGGTCAAAGACCCACTGGTCTCGACGATGTTGGAACTGCCGACCGTCGTGCCGTACTTCGACCTCTCGCTGCAGCACGCGTCGGCATCACTCCTGCGCCGCATGAAGCGATGGGGGAGCGGCGACCGGTTCCTCGACGCGATTGCCTCGATCCGCGCCGCCCAGCCCGACGCGGTGTTCCGGTCCTCGTTCATCGTCGGGTTTCCCGGCGAGAGCGAAGACGATCACGAGGAGTTGGTGCAGTTTCTCCAGGCCGCCCGGCTCGATTGGGCGGGGTTCTTCCCCTTCTCGCCCGAGGACGGGACCGCCGCGGTGCATCTCGACGGAGTGGTGGCATCCGCGGTGGCCCAGGAGCGGCTGCGCGAGTGTGGTGAGGTGCAAGAACCGATCACCCAGGCCGCGCGCGACGACCTGATCGGTGCGCGAGTCGACGTGATCGTCGATGCGGTCGATGGCTCCACGCTGATCGGGCGCAGCCATCGCGAGGCCCCCGAGATCGACGGCGTGATCCAGGTGCCCGATGCCCATGGCCGCCCCGGCGCGCGCATCACCGTGGAGGTCACTAACGCGATCGGACCGGACCTGATCGGTGCGCCGATCCTGGCGGGGGTGCCAATCGCGTGAGTTCGCCGAGATCGAGTTCGAGTTCGCCGATGCAGTCGATGAAGCGCTTCGGCCCCGGTGCGCTCGCGACGCCGGCCAATTTCATCACGCTCGGTCGGCTCCTGCTCGCGATTCCCACCCTGCTGCTGATCGAGCGCGACGGCGCGACGTGGCTCACGTGGGGCCTCTGGTTCTTCCTGTGTATCACCGACAGCGTCGACGGCTGGCTGGCCCGCCGAGACGGTACGACCCGCTCCGGCGCGTTCCTCGACCCGATCGCCGACAAGGTGCTCACCCTCGGCGGATTCCTCGCGTTGGTGTGGCGCGGCGACGTCTGGTGGGTGCCGGTCGCGATCATGGCCGCACGCGAGATCTGGATCTCGTTGTACCGGATCGTCGCGGGCAAGAAGGGCATCTCCCTGCCGGCGGCGAAGCTCGGCAAGTACAAGGCGTTCCTGCAGATGCTCACCGTCGGCGGATTCGTATGGCCGGTCACGGCCGACATCGAATGGCTGATCGTCTCGTTGTTGTGGGTGACGGTCACACTCACGATCATCTCGGGTCTCGACATCGTGCGGCGCGGGTATCAGGAGGGCAAGACGTGAGATGTGACGTGCTCGCGATCGGCACCGAGCTACTGCTCGGCCAGATCGTCGACACCAACTCCAGCTGGATCGGCGAGCACCTGGCCATGGCCGGCATCGACACGATGGAGCACCGCAAGGTCGGCGACAATCTCCCGCGGATGATTGCCGCGCTCGCGGAGATGTTGGAGAAGGCCGATTCGGTCATCGTGTGCGGCGGGCTCGGACCGACCCAGGACGACGTGACTCGCGAGGCGATCGCCGCAGTGATGGGCGTCGAACTCGAACGCCGTGAGGAACTCGTCGAGCAGATCAGCGCAATGTTCGGAGCGCGTGCGCGCGACATGCCGCTCAACAACCTGCGCCAGGCCGAGATCCCCGTCGGGGCCGAGGCCATCCCGAACCCGATCGGGACCGCGCCCGGTGTCCGGGCCCCCATTGGCGACAAGGTCATCTACGCGGTGCCCGGAGTGCCGTACGAGATGCACCGCATGGTGAACGAGCAGGTGCTGCCCGACCTGTTGGCCCGCTCCGGTGAGCAGTCGGCGATCGTGAGTCTGTCGCTCAAGACGTGGGGCCAATCCGAATCGGGTCTGGCCGAGATGATCGCCCATCGGGTCGATGCCCAAACCAACCCGACCATCGCCTTCCTGGCCCGAGGTATCGAAGGGTTGGTCGTGCGGCTGACCGCGAAGGCCGCGACCGAGGCCGACGCCCGGGCGTTGATCGAGGCCGAGGAAGTGGAGCTGCGAGCGATCCTCGGCGCGCTGGTGTTCGGCACCGACGACGAGACCATCGAACACGCGGCGCTCGCCGCGTGCAAGGAACGTGGCTGGACCCTCGGGGTTGCGGAGTCCTTGACTGCCGGGCTCATCGGGTCGCGCATCGGAGCTGTGCCCGGCGCGAGTGCCACCTTCCGCGGTTCGATCGCGTCCTACGCCACCGACGTGAAGCGGTCGGTGCTCGGAGTGACGGCCGACCACGTGATCAGCGAGGAGTGCGCGCGCCAGATGGCCGTCGGCGCGCAGCGCGTGCTCGGCGCCGACGTCGGGATCGCGGCGACCGGCGTCGCCGGCCCCGACGAACAGGAAGGCCAACCCGTCGGGACCGTATGTTTCGCGATCGCGCTGCCCGGACGCGAGCCGGAGTCGTTCGCCACCCGCCTGCCCGGTGATCGGGAACGGGTGCGCCAGTTCGCCGCAATCTCGCTGCTCAACGGGCTGCGGCAACGCCTCGAGTCGCTCGACGAATGAGCGCGCTCACGCGCGCCTTCCTCGCGGTCGTGCCGCCCGCCGAGGTGCTCGACGCGATCGATGGTCTCTTCGATCGCTCCGGGCGGTCGAAGTTCCAGTGGACCCGCCGCGATCAATGGCATCTCACCATCCAGTACTTCGGGAAGGTCGCCGATTCCGACGCGTTGGTCGGGACACTGGCCGGTGCCGTCGGCGCGGTCGCGGCCCCCACCGTGCAGATCCGGGGTGCGGGCGGGTTCCCATCGGATCGGCGGGCCGTGGTGTTCTGGCTCGGCGTCGACGACGCGCAACCGTTGCGCGTGGTGCACCGGGCCGTGGCCGAGGCCGCCGCCGCGTTCATCCGACCGCGCGATCTCGTGCCGTTCGTTCCGCACCTCACGCTCGCCCGACTCAAGAGTGCGTCGAAGATCGCCGGCGAGGTCGGAGCGCTGGCCGAGGTCTCGCTCGGTTCGCGCTGGACCGTCGACGAAGTGGTGCTGTTCGAGAGCGAACCCCAGCGGGGCGGCGCGGTCTACCGTCGAATTGCCGGGTTTCCCCTGGCCTGAGCGGCCGCTCTTGAGGTCGTGGTCCAAACGGTCGATGACCCACCCATGGAGCCGGAGGGATTCGCCGAGGTTCTCGACGCGGCGCGGGCCGGCGAGGACTGGGCGATCACGAAGATCTATCGCGATCTCCATCCCCGGCTCTCCGGGTATCTGCGGGCTCAGGAACCACGCGTCGCCGAGGATCTGGAGGCCGAGGTCTGGCTCGCGTTCGCCGAGCGACTCCACTCGTTCACCGGCGATGACCAGGCGCTTCGGGCCTGGATGTTCTCCATCGCTCGCCGGCGACTCGCCGACTTCCGTCGCACGGCGGCCCGGCGCCGAACGGATCCGGCCCCGGCGCACCAACTCGATCAGGTCGCGGTGGGAGACCCCGAGTCGATCGTGCTCGCCGGTTTGGCCGGGGGCGAAGCCGCGGCCTTCGTGCTGCGGGTGCTCCCTGCCTCGCAGGCGGAAGTGATCTTGTTGCGAGTCTTGGCTGATCTCGGGGTCGACGAGGTTGCCGAGATCCTGGGGAAGCGGCCGGGGACGGTGCGGGTCATGACTCATCGAGCGTTGCGGACGTTGGAATCCCGGCTGACTGGGAAATCTGTAACGCAATGACGGACTCGGACGATCTGTCTTTCGATATGGCCTTCCACTCGTCGTCCGACCCCACCGAGGCGTTGATCGCCGGCACTGTCGCGCCGGATGATCTTCCCGACGGTTCGGCTCGCGTCGCGAGACTGCTCACCGCGCTCCGGTCGCCAACGCTGTCGGTCGGAGCCGGGGAGCAGGAGGCAATCTCTGACATCACCGCGGCGATCGCCGCAGCCCCCGTTTCGATTCATACCGCTCGGAGACGTCGCATGCTTCCGCAAGTCCTCACGGCCAAGGCCGTCGCCGCAGCCGCGGTCGTCCTGCTCGCCGGCACTGGTGCGGCCGCAGCCACCGGCTCGCTGCCTGATTCGGCCCAGAGCACCGTCTCACGGGCGTTGTCGCACGTGAGTGTCTCGGTTCCCGACCCGAACGAGCAGGCTGCCGGTCACGCGGGTGACCACGGCGACGCCGTCGGGCCCGACGCGACCGGTCCGGCCATGAAGGGCTTGTGCACCGCGTGGCAGGCTCGGGGCAAGGGTGACGACGCCCGCGGGAACAGTGCCAACTCCACGGCCTTCACGAACCTTCGCCACACCGCTCGTGGTGCCGACATGCTGGTCAAGGAGTACTGCCACGATGTGCTCGCGGTGGCACCGAAGGACGGAGCGGATGCCGCCGACGCGAGCGACGACCACGGATCCACCGACGCCGGCCAGAGTGGCGACGATCACGGGAAATCGGGCGAGAGTCACGGCCAGTCCGGTGACCATGGCCCCGCGGTCGAGACGCCCAACTCGGGTGGCATCGACACCGGAACCACGGCCAGCGATGGTGCCAACTCCACGGGTGACGACAACGCGTCCGGCAACGCCGACTCGGGTTCGGACAATGCCGACCACGGCCAGACTCCGCCGACCGATCACTCGAGCGGTCGCCCGTAACTCACCGCGACCGAGCTGATCGTTACTCGCCGGTCGTGCCGTCGACGCACTCACGCAGCAAGTCGGCGTGGCCGTTGTGGCGGGCGTACTCCTCGATCATGTGGGTGAGGATCCACCGCAGCGTGACCGGTTCGGCCGGGTTCGCGGCCACGTCGTCGAGGCCGTGCGCCGCCGCGCGATCACGAGCGATGCTGCGCTCCTCGGCGAACGCGGTGAAGTCGTCGGCAACGACTGCAGTGTCCACCCGGTCGAAGTCGTCGTCGTGGCCGGGGTTGTCCCAGTAGCGCGCGAGGACCGGTTCGTGATCCAACACCTCGCGGAACCAGAACCGCTCGACGTCGGTCATATGGCGCACGAGGCCGAGTAACGACATCGTCGACGGCGGCACCGAGCGGATCCGGAGCTCATCGTCGGTCAGCCCGTCGCACTTCGCGACGAGTGTGGCGCGGTGGTAGTCGAGCCAACCTTCGAGCATGGCCCGCTCGCCGAGGGCGGGGTCCGGGCAGGTGCGTTCGATCGTCATGACCGACAGTGTGACCGGGCGTCCTTCGGTCGGGTGACGGATTTCCGGAGTGTCCGTTCGAAATGCTTGATCCGAACGAGTGTTCGGTCTAGGGTGAACTTCGTCGATGGAACTCCACGGATGTGGTTCTTCATCCCGTGTGCGTGGGAGGCTGTCGACGGTCACCGAGATCGAGTGTCACACCCTCGTCGTAGGTTCACCCACGGCAAGGTACCGAGTGCTTCCCCCCAACTGTCAAGAGGGAACGAAATGGACAAGGAGATCACCCGAATGGATCGTGACAAGTCGCTCGACATGGCGCTCGGCCAGATCGAGAAGCAGTTCGGCAAGGGCGCGATCATGCGCCTGGGGGAG
>JANLRZ010000199.1:0-12237 GCA_031362155.1 Acidimicrobiia bacterium
GGCCCGGCACAATCCACCCTCGAGGACGCCGGGCCCCAATCGGTCTCCGCCTGGGCCGCCGCGATGAGCACCGGTCCCGCCAACGAGTCGGGTCAGAACCTTTCGTTCAGTGTCTCGAGCGACAACCCCTCGCTGTTCACGGCGACGCCGACAGTCGCGCCCGACGGGACCCTCACCTATACCCCGGCCGTCGACGAGTTCGGCACGGCGACCGTGACGGTCCGGATCGTCGACGACGGCGGCACCGCGAACGGAGGGACCGACACGTCACCACCGCAAACGTTCACCATCACCGTCACCGGGGTCAACGATGCTCCCAGCTTCACGACCCCCCCGTTCGTCGTTGCTCTCGGCGCGACTCCGGTCTCGATCGCCGCGTGGGCCAACCCGATCTCAGCCGGCCCGAACGAGTCGGGCCAGACCGTTACCTTCAGCGTCGGCAACGACAACCCGACACTCTTCGCATTGCAGCCGGTCATCGCGCCCGATGGAACCCTGAGCTTCACGCCGACCGGGACCCCCGGTTCCGCCACCGTGACCGTCACCCTCGCGGACGACGGTGGGTTGATGAACGGAGGAGTCGACGTCTCGACATCCCACACCTTCCTGATCATCGTCCTCTAGCCATTGTCCGACTCGGACCGATCGGCCGGGTGACCTGACTCGAACCCGTCAGCGAGCCTCGGAGATCACCAACGCGTCGTTGTAGATCACGCCGGCCTCGATGGTGGGCGGCGTGTACATCCCGAAATGGGCTTGCTGCAGGACACCGGAGCCGTTCTGTTGGAAGGTGCCGTCGAGGCGGGCAACACTCATCAGGGTCGCTCCTTGCCACACCGCGATCGCACCACCGGTCGGCCGATAGTCCACCAGGATCCGCACACGCACCCACTGGCGAACCGGAAACAGTTTGTCGACCCGCTGGTACACCCGCTCCGCGAGCCCGATCGACGGAACGTGCATCGTGTGCAACCAACCCTCGGAACCCACGTTCACCGTCTGGCCCAGCCACGCGGTCGCCGTCGACCCCGTCAACGTCGCGACGCTGAACCACTCACCGGGACGCGTCGGGATGTCGGCCCATACCCAAAGATCGATCAGGCACGGCGTGACGCAACCTCGCGGCCGCGCGTAGAGCTGCACCGTGGGATAGCCACGATGATTCGGGCCGTCGGGTTCGATCCCGGCCGTATTCGCTCCGGTCACCCACGCCTTGTGCGCGAACGCCCCCTGGTGGACCAGTTCGGACGAGAGTTCGTGATGCGTGAGGGGCGTCTGGGGTGTGATGTACCAGCCTTGCGCTTCGCTGGCGGACTCGAACGGGACCTTGACCAACGGCGATTTGGAATAGCGGGCGAGCGGTCGTAATCCCACGGTCGCCAGCGCTTGGGCCGGTGTGATCTGTGCCGCCTCGACCCGAGGCGTCCGACCAGCAGCCTCGGGGACAACCAGCGAGATCGCGGCGCAGGCGACCACGACCATTCCGATACCCATTGCCCGGCTTGGGAACCTGCCCGAGTACCTCATCGGTCGGACGCTAGGCCGTTGACTCGGTCTGCGCGCCCAAACCGTCAGATCGCGGCTTCTGGGGCGAAAATCCCCGAGTAGTGCCCGCGGGCTGATTTTTGGAGAATCCGCGTGGTTACCCGGATCGGGAGGATGCCGAACCACGAACATGTTCGACACACGCGTTCGGCCCCCTGTCGCGCCTTGGGCCCTGGAAATCACCAATCCTCAGAACGAGCAGCCTCGTGATCGTGCCCTGGCGCGAATCGGAGGCGTCACCGCCGTCCTCGCACTCCTCGCGTATCTGACCTGGCGGCTGGCGTTCACCCTCCCGGTTGGAAGTTGGAACCGCACCGTCGCCTTCACGCTGATCGCGTTCGAGGCCCTCCCGATCTTCGGGCTGACCATCAAGGCCATCACGCTCTGGAGTACCGATTGCGCGATCCCCGCGCCGATTCGGACCGGTGCCCACACACCCAAGGTCGCCATCTTCATCCCGACGTACAACGAACCGGCCGAGGTGATCGTGCCGACCATCACGGCCGCGTGCGCGATCGAACCCCCGCACGAGACCTTCGTCCTCGACGACGGTGATCGACCGTGGGTGGCCGAGATGTGCCGGGATCTCGGCGCCCGGTACATCCAGCGTGAGGTGCATGACCACGCGAAAGCCGGGAACATGAACCACGCCCTCGCGCTCATCGCCGACGAAGAGCGGACCGCGGGTGTCGAGCGCACCGAGATCGTTGCCGTGCTCGACTGCGACCATGTTCCGCTCCCCGGGTTCCTGACGAACACCCTCGGTTGGTTCGAGGACCCGGAGATCGCGCTCGTGCAAGGACCCCAGCACTTCTACAACCACGGCGCCTTCGACGACGACGGGCACACCGGTGAACAAGGACTCTTCTTCAACGTGCTGATGGCGTCACGTCAGCACGCCGGGGTCGGTCCGTTCTGGTGCGGCTCCACCTCGTTGGTGCGCGTCGCCGCGCTCGAGGAAGTCGGTGGCGTCGCCACAGAGACGATCACCGAAGACATGCACACGACGCTCAAGTTCTTGAAGGCGGGGTGGAAGACGGCGTTTCACCGCCAAACCATCGCGGTCGGCCTCGCTCCCGCCACCCCGGATCAGTACCTCCTCCAGCGCCGCCGCTGGGGCATGGGAGCGATGCAGATTCTGGTGACCGAGCGGCTCTGGGCCGCCAAACGGTGGATGTCGTGGCGCAACTATTGGGAGTACCTCGACGGCACCCTCTTCTGGCTCGAGGGCGTCGCGACGGTCGGGGCCTTCTGCGTTCCCATCGCCGTCATGCTGACGGGTGCGCAGACCTCGACCGCCGCGCCCCTCACCTTCCTCACCGCCTTCCTCGCCATGTTCGCGGCCCGTTTGTGGGGCGCCAAGCGACTCCTGCGGGGCCACATCCAATGGACGACGGCGTTCGCGTTGCGAACGCTGCGCATCCCCGTCGGGTTGGCGTGCGCCTGGTGGCTCGTGACTCGAACCTCGCTCGAGTTCGTCGTGACACCGAAGGGTGGGGAGAACGAGCGTCGCCTCGGGCGGGCCCCCCGCATCCTGCCGGCGCTTGCCATCACCGCGTACGCGATCTGTGGCTACGCCGCCGCGGGCGTCGCGGGGTGGGTGCCCTGGCGAACGTCGCCGGAGTCGACCATCGCCGCCAGTTTGTGGTTGGCGCTCGCGGGTTCGGTACTCCTCCTCGGCATGGCTCGTATTCGCGCCGAGCGGTACGCAACGAGTCGCCGGCGCGCTCACCGGTTCGCCGTCGAAAGCACGGTCTGCCTCGACGGGGTGCCTGGGCAGATCGTCGACGTCTCGGTCAACGGTCTTGCCGCACGCTTTCCGGCAGGCATCACCATGCCGAGCGGTCTCGCGAGCATCGAGCTTCCCGGTTGCGCGCCGCTGAAGATGGAGCAAGTGCGCACCCTCGGTGGGGCCACTGAGTCCGGTCTGATCTCATTGCAGATCGTGGACGGGGACTGGGCTTCTCACGCAGCACTGTCGTTGTGGTTATTCCACACGCCCACCGCGGCAGTGGCTTCACTCCCCGACGGCGTTCCCGTGGTCGCGCTCACCGGCCGCGCCTGACACCCTTTCACCAGCGGGCGCGGGTCGGGCGGTCGCTTCGAGATCGGGAAACGTGGGACGATCGAGTGTGCGCGAGCGTGAGACCAAGATGATTGTCGAGCCGGCCGCATCGTTGCCGCCCCTGGATGAACTGCTCGCTGGATGTGGGTCGTGGACGACCGAGATCGTCACGTTGACGGCCCTCTACTTCGACACCCCGGATCTGCGGTTGACCCGTTCGGGGGTCAGTCTGCGATTCCGATCCGACGACGGTTGGACGGTGAAGATTCCCGAAGTCCGCCACGACGACGAACTGGTACGCAACGAGCACGCCTTCGGCAACGAGACGGGTGATCCACCGAGCGCGGCACTCGAACTCGTGGTGCCCTGGGCCCGGTCGGCACCTCTCGCCGAAGTGGCTCGCATCGAGACTCGCCGCGAGAAGACTCGAGTCTTCGACGCCGACGGACGCCTCGCGTGTGAGGTCGACGACGACGACGTCCACGGGTTTGTCGGCGGCGTGCCGTCAGTGCACTTCCGGGAGATCGAAGTCGAAACTCCCGAGGATGGTGACCTTCGGGTGAGCAAGCGGGTCATCAAACGGCTTCGGACGAGTGGCGCAGGGACGAGTCCGGGCCTGCCCAAGATTGTGCGCGTGCTCGGCGAACCCGCCACGGCTGCTCCGGATCTGGTGCCCCCACCCGCTCTCGACCGCCTTTCGACCACTGCGGACCTCGTCCGGGCATCGGTGAGTACCGCCACACGATCCCTCATCGACCACGACGCACTCGTCCGCGCCGGTGAAGACCCTGAGGGAGTTCACCGCGCAAGGGTCGCCACCCGCCGTCTTCGCTCGCACCTCCATGCCTTCGCTCCGTTCGTGGATGAACCGTGGAGCACATCACTGCGAGCAGAACTGCAATGGTTCGGAGGTCAACTCGGGCATGTCCGCGACGCGGACGTCCTGCTCGAGCGGATCGAAACTCGCGGTGACCGCCTCTGGGCCGACCTCCAACCCGCATCGCGGGCCATCGCCGACCGCCTGCGCACCGCGCGTGACCGCGACCGTGACGCGTTGCTCGACGCCATGCGCTCGCCGAGGTATGTCCAATTGCTCGATGACCTCATCGATGCGGCCCGGTCGCCACGCATGCGAGACACGCATCGCGACACACCCGCGAAAGAAGCGGTCCACCGAGTGACCCGACGCCCATGGAAACGACTCCGGGCGACGGTCAAAGCCCTGCCTCGTTCACCATCCGAGGCCGACCTGCACGAAGTTCGGAAACGCACCAAGCAAACCCGCTATGCGTACGAAGCAATCGCACCGATCGTCGGAGCGTCCGCCGACAAGACCGCCGGCCGGCTCACCAAGCTCCAAGACCTGCTCGGCGACCACCACGATGCGACCGTGGCGATCGAATGGCTCCATTCCGCCGCCATCGATGAACCCGACGCCGAAGTCGCCTTCGCCGCCGGTGCCATCGCCCATGGGTTCGCCGACGACCAACAACGGGTGCGGGACAGCTGGAAAGTCGCGTGGCGTCGCGTCAAACGCCACATCTAGCCGTGCGGTTAGCCCGGTAGTGCCTCCCCGACCGCGCCGAGCGCGTCGAAGTCCTGGACTGCGGCCACCATCCGCGCCGTGTTGGCGACGGTGATCTCAGGCCCGTAGTTCTCGGGCGGCGTGATCAGCCAGCCGATGACCAGTCCCCACAAGACCGCTCGCCGACACCATTCCCACGCCTCATCCTGGCTCGGCACGTGAGGGACTCCGCGAGTCGCCAGCGCGTCGAGGTAACGCCCGAGCAGGACGCGCACCTCGGCACGCCGGACGTCCGGTTCGAGCGCGGTCGAGATGAGATATGCGACGTCGTGCGCCCAGCAGCCTCGCACCTGGAGCTGCCAGTCGAGCAGGCCGCCCGTGCCGTCTGGCAGGAGATAGGTGTTCGCGATATGCGAGTCGCCGTGCAGCAGCGTGACGGGCGCGGCCTCGAGCGACAGCTCCGCCACCGCGAGCGCCGCCCAAAGTTGGTCGACATCGAGCCCGAGCGGCGCGATCAGCTCTTGTTTGAACGGGTGACGGTCGACCTGGTCCGAGATGATCGCGAGTCCATGGCGCTCGAAGATGCCCGACATCCCGCCCTGGCTCGGCGTCGCGACCCACGCCAGATCGACGGCGAATCTCGGCGACTGCCAGAACTGGGCGTGCAACGCGGCGAGCTGATCGAGCAGCGCGCTGACCTCATCGACCGACACCGGAAGGGTCGCGTTCGGGAACCTTGCGTCACGCTCGGTCAGGTCCTCGAGCAGCAGGCCGAACTGACCCGTCACCGGGTCGAAGGACGCCGCGTAGCAGCGGGGGGTCTCGACGGTCAGCGAGGGGCGCAGCTCGTTGTAGAAGCGGACCTCGGTCTCGTACATCTCCGACGGCGCATGCGGCGAGACCAGCATCGTCTTCAGGACGAGTCGCTGAGGAAGGTCGCCGGCCGAGCCTTCTGCATACGTCAGGTCGAGCACCATGCGATCGGCGGTCGACGCGATGCCCTCACCGCAGCGCTTGGTCGCGACAACGTCGACCGCATCCACTTGCACGTGCGGGTAGTTGACCGCGAGGACACCGGTCAGGACCTCCGTGGTGAGCTCCTCCTCCCGCCGGCCGAACCCCACGGTGCTCAACCGACGAGGCTCCGGACGACGAGGTCGGTGATGAGGGCCCGGTCGCCGAGAGGTGCATCCACGGCCGGCATCCTTCCAGATCCGTCGGCTACTGGTGCCGGAGGATGCGCGCCAGTTCCGCTTCCAGCTCCAACGGGGCGGGGGACCGACCGTGATTCAGACGTCGAGCAAGCTCGCGGGCGCGGTCGCGGGTGGTTCATAGTCCTCACTGACCGGGAACGGCCGGCCGTACCTGACGGTGAGGAACCCACCGTCCGGCGACCAGGCCAGGGGAATCGACACCCCAAGATCGGAGCGTCCGATCTCGACCCGTCCGCCGTGAGCGACACGACCAGCCGGCCGTCGGTGATCTCGCCCTGCGTCCCGAGCACGCGCGCGTCGGCCGGGATCCGGGCAGCCACAACAGACCGCCGCGCTCCGGTACCAACACCGCATGGACGGTCAAGACGAGTCCATCGCTGAGTTCCTTGAACAGGTCGCCCAGCGTGGTGCGGCCAAGAGATGAAATGAGGATGCCCGGCCGAAACCGCACCGGCGTCGCCTTGGCGGAGGTACTCAGAAGCTGAGGTATCGGCGCGCCAGACCACCAAGGGTCTGCGTCCCCGAGTTCCGTAGCGGCTCATCGGAGAAGAAGAGGCGTTCCAGCTCGCTCTGGATCTCATCGCCAAGCTCACGGACCTGATGCATCGCACTGCCCGGTTCCACATCCCTCGGATTATCGACCGGCTCAACGGCCTTACGAAAGTCACCGTCGGCGAACCAACCAACGACCGTGTCCGCGTGTGAGAGCACCCGACCCAAAGCCGACCGTCCGTCGTCGCCCAAATGCGGCGCGAGCTGCGCGAGGCGCGCAAGAGCAGGGAGAGCACATTGATCGCGCAGCATCTCCGCCGAGACTGGTTGGTCGAGAACGATCGGCGCGAACAAGGTGGCGACCATCGCCGCGAACACGAGCTTCCGTGTGGTGAGGAGCTTGGCGTAACGCAGCCCCCACTTCTTTCCCGCGATTTCCTCCCACCGCTTCGCCTGGTAGTCCACCGCGATCGTGCGCCAATATCGCACCACGTCGTTGAGCAAGAACCGTGGAACATGTGGGGCGTCCCGGTGTTCTTCATAGAGGTACCTCGCCGCCACTGCGCCCACCAGTCTCGTCCACGCTTCGTTAGCATTGAGCGCGATGCTCTCCTCAAGCAGGAGAACCCGCCGGGAGAGATGAAGATTCGAGTCCGTGTCGAGGCCGATCGTGTTGACGAGTTCCGTACCGGAGATCGCGACACCAAAGAGGCCCGACCGGCCAGGGCTTTCGGCGGCGATCGAACGAAGGCCCTCTTCGGCTGCCTGTCGGTAGAGCTGGATCCGGCCCGGGTCTACTTCAACGTGACCCAAGATGACGAGGTAGTCGAAGTCGCTACCGGGCGTCATCTCGTCACGTGCCATCGATCCGAAGGCGGCAATGAGTGGCTCCGCCGCCGGCTAGCGATCCGAACCGAGTCGGTCGGTCAAGAATCCATCGATCGCTTTGCTGGCTGCGTCTCGACGTTCACGCGTTCGCTCGGCGGCGGCCGAAAGGCTCATCCATTCGATGCCGAGCAGCTGCTCGGCATCGACCAGCGCTTGGTGCACCTGGACTACGCGCCCGAGGTCTCGTTCTCAAGTCTGTCGAGGTCGGAATCCGTCAACACCTCAAGACAGCCAGCGACATGGATCGCTGTGCCCGCGCTCCAGTCGGGATCCCACATCACTGCGTCGACGCCCGGCCCGCTCAAACGAAGGCGCTGCGCGGCCCAATCTCGACCGTTCGACTCGACCGCCCGCTCCACGCGGCCACGAAGAAGATCGACCATTCTCAGCTGAACCGAGGTCGGACTCGAGGGTTCGAACATTTCAGGGCCCTCCGGCTCCTTGAGACTTCATCTCCAGAACAACAATCCACCCGAAGCCCCATACGGGGCTGACGACTCAAGGTGCACCCTACGGCGAGGGTGAGACACTTGGCTGGACTCGCCTGCCGGTTTGGCCCGCGGCCTCCTTCTGTCCAGAACGAATCTACGGATTCGGCGCCGAGTGCAGCTCGAAGAGCCTGGTGACAAACGGTTCCGATGGCAGCGGCGTTGCCCGGTCGTACAGATCACGGGCTCCGGCCACCAATTCGGACATTTCTGCACCCTCAGCGATTTCGACGATCGAATCAAGCACGCCATACCCGACGTAGTGCCTCGCAGTGGACGCGCAATCCGCAGCTAGTTCGGTCCAACCGACGGCGAGCGCGGACAACAACGCTCCAGCCCACAACCAAGGCTCGTAGAGGGCGATCGCCGCCGCCGCTCCATAGCGAGGGTCGTCTTGCTTACCCGCGCCAAGCACGAGCCAGCACCAAGAGTTGAGAGCCCATTCGTGAACCGATCCGAGGGCCGCAGATTCGTCGGATGTGTCGACCACGCGATCGGCCTCCGGTTGAACCTGAGATACGAGGCCTGTGGTTTCGACAATGAGGCTGCAGGTCCCGCTAAGTATCCGAGCGAACGCGCCCGTGCTCCCCTCGAGCTCAGATGGGCGTTCGAGCGCGGTGATCGCTTCTCCATATCGTCCAGCTCGGAACAACGAATCGCCTAAGAGGAGCGGCAGCTTCGCAAAGTCGTCGTCTAGTTCGACGGCTCTGGCGTACGCATCCGCGGCCTGATCGAACTGAGCTGTGAGGAACAGCGCACCCCCGAGTTCACGGTGCCAGTATCCGAGCCGCTCGTACTCCGGCCACGCGGCCGACGCACGTCTGAGCCACACGATCGCGTCGGTCGGCTCGTTGTTACAGCGAAAGAAATTGGCGAGGTTGTATGCGGCGTGCGCGGCCTCGCGCTTCTGAGTTTCGACGAGACCGTCGAATCGCGCCTCCATAACTGAGCGCAGTTCTTGCGGGTCGAGCGTCGAATCGCCGTTGCTTTGGCACACGGCGGTGAGCACCGCTACCGCAGAAGCATCCGCGTCATTGCCGGCGCCGACCAACCGCTGTGCCCACGAAAGTGCTTCGCCGGCTCGACCGCCGGCGATCAACGCTTGCGCCATGAGATGGCTAAAGAACGGATACGCCCAGAGCGATGACCGTCCTGCCGAGGCACTCACAATCTGCGCCGCCTGCTCGTATTGGCGCGCCTCTAGGAGCGCGAGCCCGCAGAGGACCAACAAGTCGTTGCCGCTGAGCGGTGGCGATTCGCTTGCATGGTCGATCACAACATGGCGCGCGGCAATCGTCGCGAACCGCGTCGACGTCGAACGGCATTCGATTCGAAGATCGCCCGACTGCGTCTCTCCTGCTGGACGGAGGTGCAGTAGCTCTCCAACATTCGCGACCAACGGGCGGAGGAGGTCGCGGGCGGATTCGGGGCTGAGTCCGACAGCCTCTCCTTCGATTCCTAGGACAGCGAGCCCGATCGGCCACACAACCGCTCGCTCCCGGAAACGGCGGAACGCGGCGACGTCGCTGTGAAGACGACCGGGCGTGCTTGAGTTCCACTTGGCGGACGGATCCAAACGGAAGGCCTTGGTTCGCTGCTTCGCTCCTGCAGAGAACGAATCCAGATCATTGGTCCACATCGACCACAGCGATTCCGTGCCCACATCGGCCACGACCAACAGAACGGGAAGCGTCTGGCTCGCCCAGTACGCCAAATGAGACAACTCAAGCCTGATTGACGGTGGCGATTTCGTGGCGGCGACCGACTTGAGCTGCACATAGAAATGAAGGCCGGTGGGAGAGTCGCCGTCGAATATTTCCACCTCGTAGTCGAGCCCGTAATCCGGATCCAGACGCCTAGCGACAAAGTCCGGCGGCAGAGCCTGGGCCAGGATTGCCTGACCCTTCGTGTCAATTCTGTGGGCCTCGGTGCGTTTCACTCCACCACTCTTCTCCAAGCGGTCTCCAACCGGACGGGCGACATGAACAGTCGGCTGCCAGCGGTACACGTCTCATTTCTTGCCTCGCGGCGAGTACTCGAAGCGTTCACCATCGGTCCACGCTTATCCATCCTTCACCCGGCTCTCGCGTGGGCTGCCCGGCTCCACCCCATGCCAAAGATCTGCTGCCCGTTCAAGATCGGACCCATCGCACATGACGCCGGTGAGTGGAAGGGCGCTGTAGGCCGGTACCCACGTCGAGCCGCGCTCTACCCGGGCGACCTCCGCGATCACCGCAATCGACTCGGGTACTGACCTGTCCTGTCGCAGTGCCTCCTCGATGTGCGGCATGGCGCTCAGGTCTGGCGCGTCGACCGCTATCACCTGCTTCGCCTCGCGATCATGCAACCACCACTGCACCGCGCCGTCCGGCCATGCAACGGCAACCAAGATCGAGCGAGATGCATTCGGAATTTCTGCACTCGCCCAGCTGCTTAGCGAGGCCACCGCATCGCGCCAACGCGCGAACGTCGGGATCCATTGTGGCTGGTGCGGATCTCCAATCAGTTGTTCGACTCTCGGCGACCAGGTTCCGCGGGCCATGAGTTCGGGTTTGCCGATCACTAGCAACGCCGTTCTCGGGTAGCGAGAGATCACCGTGGGCTCTGTCAGCCGGTCGCCAACGAAACGACCCAGGGCACCAAGAGCATCGAGAGCCCTCGTGCAATCACTCAACGAAGGTTCGACTCCACCATGCACGACTCGATTTCGCAGGTCCGCCAAATCTTGCTTCCAACTGCTAACGACGCCCGGCGCCGCGAGATCCCACGGCCCGCCGATTCGAGCCCTGTAGAGATTCGCGACGCGTTTCACGACGCTTCGATTCTTGTCGAACAGTTTTGCGGCTTGAGCGGGATCAAGACCCTCTTCCCACAGCATGAGGTTCACCAAGTCGTCGAGGAGCGTCTCGGCGGCGGTCGCCGCGAGGACCACCGCGGCCCGGTAGTCACCGCGCTGTGTCATCGCCAACCGGGCTTCGCTAACAAGGTCCAGGTACTTGAGCGCCGGGCGACCAAAGGCGCTGTGCTGTAACGCGTCTTCGAAGTCACCGAGCTGGCCAGAATCAAGCACCGGCGGCGGCAACACCACGTTGATGTTCACGAGAAACAGACCCGGAGCATCCGGCCATCCCCCGTACGGGTCCTTACCGACCTGCCGGATGAAGAACGGGACCGCAACCGGAAGGGTCTCGCGAGTCACCAACGTCAGGGGACGTCGAGTCACCACCTGCAGCGCGCGTTGTGTGTACCTGATCGCTGCCATTCCCTCGTCGAACGCGTCGCTGAGTTCTGGGACCGGGTCGCTGTCACACTCAAAGGGTTCGACCGGAACCGCCATCTCAACGACCGTGATCTGGGACCCAGTCGTAGGCGGTGCCTCGCGACCTGCCGGCGGCTCAACGCGGCCGGGCAGCGACTCGTACGCAACGTCAAAGAGGACGTCGACGAGGGGATCGAGGTCTTGCGTGACTGTGACTGTCCGCTGCCAGAACCGCAACGAACTACCGAGAGTCGCCTCAACACGATGCGCGCCGAGATTCTGTTGTTCCGCCTTGAGCCACTCAGCCGTACCCGACGGTTGAGAGGCGCGGACGACGTATCCGTCAGGCAGACCAACGGGTTCTGGCAACGGGACGAAGAAGTACGCGACGTTGGGCGACGCGACGGGTACAACGCGAGGGTCAATCGTCATCTTGTCTGCCCCTGTCGGAGGACCCGTTGGTCTGATTCATACTCGGGGGCGGGTGGCGCGTCCCCGCCCAGAGAACTCTTCGGATGGATAGAGTCGCTCGCCGTGACACAGAAGTGGCACGCGGATGGCACCACGGCCGCCGGGAAAGTCGGGGGGAGCGCTCAGCAGCGCTCTGACCAGGACTTTTTCGGTGGAGACGATGGGACTCGAACCCACGACTTCCTGCTTGCAAAGCAGGTGCTCTAGCCAACTGAGCTACGTCCCCGAGAGGACTCCATCGTAGAGGAATCGCCTCGTTGAATTTGGTCCCAACTCACGCCGTGCCACCG
>JANLRZ010000052.1:0-3010 GCA_031362155.1 Acidimicrobiia bacterium
GGCGGTCGTCGACCAAGTGGGATCGTCGACTGACGGCGTGAAGGCTGACTGGTCTTGGCTGTTCGTCGTGGCGATCGGTGACGACGGGAAGCTCGCGCAGGTGGAGTACTTCGACACCGACGACGCAGATCGGGCACACGCCCGGTTCGAGGAGTTCTCCCGCCGCTGACCAGACCCGCCGCTGACCAGACCCCGGCACGAGATGTATCTGGGGCTGGAGCAGTTGCTCGGGCCGCAGGTTGCGGACGCCCTGATGGAACACCTCCCGCCCGTGAGCGCTCAGCCGAGCGCCGAATCAGCGTGACGTTGTGGCGCGGTCGACGCACTCTTGCAGCTTGGTCCACGCCAGTTGAGTGTCTTCGGAGTCACGGTGTGGGGCTCGGAGGTCGGCCGCGAAGAGGGAGATCTCGGAAAGATCCCAGTGCCGCCGATACATGGCGACGGTGGATTGGTCCACCACGACGCCGGTGCGCTCCGCGTAGGCGTCGGCGATGCTTGGATCTTCCTCGATGAGCACCCAGAGATCGCGCTCGGGTGGGGCCATCTGTGCGGTGTCCCAGTCGATCAACACCACGCCGTCGCGTGTGTCGATGGTGTTGCCGCGGTGCGGTTCCCCGTGGGTGATGACCAGGACTGGTTGCCGCTTGTGCAGCGCGTCGATGTCCCGGTCGAGGCTCGAGAGCGCCTCCATGAGCGCGTCGGCTCGGTTCCCGAGCAATGCCTTCGCCCGTGCTGCGAATGGTCCGGGGCCCCAAGCCGTCGCCGGGTTGTCGAGATGACGCGCGAGTTCGGCGCGTCTTGGGACTTCGAGCTGCTTGGTTGCGACGACGCCACCGAGTTGGAGCGAGTGGATCTCGACGAGGCGGTCCAACACCGCGAGTCGATCGTTCGCGGTCTGGTACGCACCGTACGCGTGGTACTCGCCGTCCACGTAGGGATAGAGGGCCGCGACGTAGCGTTCGTCGATCGGGTGAGTGACGTGCCGACCCACGGCATCGAGGGGTGCGATGACAAAGGCGAGACCGGCGTTTCGAAGCGATTGGGCGATGGTCAGCGCCCACCGGAGTTGCTGCGCGACAGACTCACGAGCCTCCGACGAATGGTCCCTGCGCGCGTCGAGGTCGTCGACGGTGAGGAACCATCGGTCGGATCCGGCCGTCACGTGCCAGTGATGGCTGCCAAACCCGACTGCCGCGTATGCGACCTGATCAGCATCGATGTTCCAGCCCTCGAACAGCACGCGCAGTATCTCGGTATCGCTCAGGTCGTTGGGTCGCGTGAACACGAAATCACCGTACCGCCGACTCGTCGTCGGCAATAGGTAGGTTGGTCATGCCCACGCTGGCATCGATTCGTGAGGAGGAGCGATGAGTCTGATCGAGGCGATCGGGTACGAGATTCGACCGGTCAACACAGCGCAGCGAGTCTTCCAGCGCGGCGCGTCGACGAAGGCGGGTGCGTGGACGTTCTCCAAGCTCGCGCATCGGGTGGACCGCCGACTCCTGAAGATCACTCACGGCCGGACGGCGGTCGCCACACTCGTGGCCGGTCTGCCGATCATCACCGTGACCACTACCGGCGCCAAGAGTGGACTGCCCCGATCGCTGCCCTTGCTCGGCATTCCGATCGACGGCGATCTGGCGCTCATCGGCACGAACTTCGGCCAGACCAACACACCCGGCTGGGTCTACAACCTGGAAGCCGACCCGACCGGGCAGGTGTCGTATCGCGACCGAGTCATCGAGTTCACTGCTCGCCGGGCGAACCCGGAGGAGACCGAAGCCGCGCTCAGCGCTGCGGCGCAGGTGTACCCGGGCTATGACAAGTACCGCGAGCGAATTACCGGCCGCGAGGTCAAGGTCTTCGTCCTCGGCGCTCGTCACTGACTCATGCGCCACGCGGAGTTCGAGGACCCGAGGCTCGTCGAGGTGTACGACGCGATGTGTCCGTGGTCGCGCGACGACGACTTCTTCGTGTCGGTCGTGGAAGAGGCTGGTGGCGGCCTCCGTGTGCTCGACCTCGGGTGTGGCACCGGCCGGCTCGCCCTGGGTCTCGCCGCACGGGGCCACACGGTGACCGGTGTCGATCCGGCCTGCGCCTCTCTCGATGCCGCGAGGGCCAAGCCCGGTGCCGATCGGGTGGCGTGGATCGAAGGAACGGCGGAAGATGCTCCGACCGCGAGCTTCGACGTCGCGGTGATGACGAGTCACGTGGCTCAGTTCTTCGTGACCGACGACGAGTGGACGCACGCGCTCGAGCATCTGCACCGAGCGCTCGTTGCGGGCGGCCGACTGGTGTTCGACGCGCGTGACCCGGCGGACCGCGCCTGGGAACGGTGGCCGATCGACTGGGGCCGCATGGTCGCGCTGCCGGCGGGTGATCACGTCGAGGTCTGGGTCGAGGTGGCCGCGATCGTCGGCGCTGAGGCCGCGCCGACCGTGAGCCATCGCATCCAGTACCGGTTCTCCGATGAGGATCGATGCGCGAGCGACGCGACCCTCCGATTTCGGTCGGAGGCGGAACTTCGAACGTCGCTCGGGGCCGCGGGCTTCACCGTCGAGCACATCTTCGGCGGCTGGAATCGGGACCCGATCGGCCACGCCGACGGTGAGTTTCTGGTGGTCGCGATGGCCGAATGAGTGTGCATCTGCGAGAAAGACTTGATTCGCGGCCCGAAAGCGACGATACTCCCGTCCTCATGTACCGGACCGCCGACCTCCTCGTAGTAGTTACCTAGGCGTACGGCTTTCTCGCGTCCGTACGCCTTGCCCCTCGCACATGCGGGGGGTTTTTCGCGTCCGGACCCGTAACTCGCGTCCGGACTTTCCCCCAGGAGCACCCCATGAAGTTGACCGGAGCCCAGGCACTCATCAAGAGCCTCGAGATGGAAGGCGTCGAAGTCATGTTCGGCCTGCCCGGCGGCGCGATTCTGCCGGTGTACGACCCGCTGATCGATTCGTCGATCCGTCACATCCTCGTGCGCCACGAACAGGGCGCCGGCCACATGGCC
>JANLRZ010000062.1:0-39961 GCA_031362155.1 Acidimicrobiia bacterium
CCATCCGCCAACTGCGGCAGCGACGCGCGCAGGCCTCCGCTCCGCCCGCCCGGGGGGTTCGGCGCGCCGACCTCGTGGTCGGCGCCGTCGCTGTCGAGCAGCCGGACACCGTTCGACCGCATCGAGACGCCCTCGGTGTAGGTGAGGGTGACCTGACGTGGTGAATCGACGACGGAACCGCCCGCCTCCGGATCGGATCGCGACAAATCTGCATGGGCCGCGGCCGGCGACGCGACGGCCAGCATCGAAATCATCATGACCGACACGAACCCGCCGAGCCGCCGCAGGCTTCGGGCGCCCGTCATCGCAGCACCGGTGACCGACTACCGACGCGGCGTTCCGTCGCGTCGGAGAGATGGGCGAGTTGCCAGACCACGAACAACGCGATGACATCCGCCCCGTGGGCAATGGCCGAGCCGGGAACCGGCATCCCGTGCAGCAGGTCGTCCAGGCAACTCCAGACCAGACCGGCGACCAGGACGGCCAGGACCGGAAGCAATGAACGCGCGCGATCCGGCCGATGCGCGGCCATCAGCAGACCGACCGCGAGCGCGGCCGCGAACACACCGACGTGGCGCGCGAAGTGCCCGTGCATCTCATCGCCGTGTCCGAGCAGGAGTGGCACCGCCGCGACAATCTGAATCAACGCGATGAGCACAGTCAGCAGTCGCCACACCGAGACCGAATCGTGCTGGGTGTTGACCACCGGCCGCCGTTCGATGGCGCTCATGATCGCCTCGGTGCGATCGGTCTCGACCGCAGCCGGCACGACCCGCAACGATCGGTGGAGATCGGTCACCCCGGACGACCAGTGGCAACACCGCGCGCACCCGTCGAGGTGGGCGCTCACCACCGACTCCGGCACGGGCGCCGACTCGTCGTCCAACCTGGCAGAGATCGAAGCCCGGATCACGGAGCAGTCCATATGGCTATTGGTCGCAGGAACCATCGAAAAAGTTCCCGAACTTCTCAGCGGCGCGCCCCTGAATGTCGGATGACGGGTTCCACCACTATCGTGCCCCGCCGTGGACCGACTGACCGATGCGCTCCTGCTGGCGCGCGATGGCGCCGACGACGTCCTCCTGGCCACCGCCATTCGGGCCGGTCAGGCCGAGGTCACCCGGTTTCTCCGACCGCTCGTCGACGACTGCGATCTCGATGACGTCGTCCAGGACACCTTCGTGCGGATGTACCGGGCGCTCCCCAAGTTCCGCGGCGAGGCGTCGGGCCGGACGTGGCTCCTCGCGATCGCCCGCAATGCGGCGGCCGACGCAGTTCGTACCAAGCGGCGGGTCCGGCGAACCGACCTCCGATGCACCCCGCCGCGAGAAGCCGCGAGCATGGAGTCTGCTCACGCCCTGCACAGCCTGATCGACGGACTCGATCCCGACCGTCGCGAAGCCTTCGTGCTCACCCAACTCGTCGGTTGCTCCTACGCCGAGGCCGCGGAGGTGTGCGGCGTCAAGGTCGGCACCATCCGCTCACGAGTCGCGCGCGCGCGCGACGAACTCCTGAATCAGGTGCACGCCGCCCGGAGCGCATGAGCCGCCGGCACCTCCTGCTCTTCACGGCTGCCTGCTTCGGCACGCTCCTCCTCTCGGCCGGACCAGCCGGTGCCCACGGCACGGGGGGACCGCCCGCCAGTAACTTCCAGACCATCCTCGATGGGTTACATCCCGCAACGCCGGGAGTCGACGCACGGCTTGGGCCCGACCGCGAGCAGATCGAACTCGGTGTCACCGGGAGCACGCAGGTCATCGTGCTCGGGTATAGCGACGAGCCGTACCTGCGGATCGATCGCCGGGGCGTCTTCGAGAACCGGAACTCCCGAGCCGTGGTGATCAACCGGTCGCGGATCATGACGTCGGTGCCGATTCCCATCCGACGCGGACCCCCACGATGGTCGAAGGTCTCCAGTGATCCGATCGCTCGGTGGCACGACCATCGCGTGCACTGGATGGGCGGCGCGCCACCGGTCGGAGTCAGCCGAGATCCGAGCCACGCGCAGGTCATCGACGAGTGGTCGATCCCACTCGTCGTCGACGGGGACGCCGCCGCCATCACCGGCGAGCTTCGCTGGCAACCCCCGCCGCGGGCGTGGATCTGGTGGACCGCGGCGGCGGCCCTCGGCAGCATCGTCCTCGTCGGGCTCCGAACCGGGTGGCAGCCTGCCGTCCTCATGGTGGGCTTGGTCGTGATGGGCGGGAGCGAAGCGCTCCACCTCTGGGGAAGCTGGCCGTTCACACGTGGCGGACCCGCGGACCACCTCGCCGACGCCATCCCAACGCTGGCGGCGATCGCGGCCTGCGGCGGCGCGGCGGTCTCGCTCCGAACGCGCGGCGCGGCCGCAGCCGCGCCCGGCATCCTGGTGGCCGGCCTGTTCGTGCTGATCGGTGGGGGGCTCGCCGATCTCCCGACCCTCTCTCACTCCTGGATTCCGAGCCGACTGGACCCGGTCCTGGCGCGCGCCACCGTCACCGTCGCCTTGGGTCTCGGCACCGCGATGGCCATCTTCGGCGCCCTCCATCTGCGGCCGCCGCCATCCGCCACCGCTCCCGAGGTCGATCCGAGCATTGCTCCCAGCTGACGTGCCAGGCTGACCCCATGGCGACGATCTTCACTCGCATCATCGACGGGGAGCTGCCGGGCCGGTTCGTCTGGCGCGACGACGAATGCGTCGGGTTCCTGTCCATCAATCCCTTGCAACCTGGTCACACCCTCGTCGTGCCGCGCGCGGAGGTCGACCATTGGATCGATCTGCCGGTGGAACTCGCCACGCACCTCATGCGCGTGGCCCACACGATCGGCGCGGCACAGATGACGGCATTCGCTCCGAACCGGATCGGGCTGATCATCGCCGGCCTGGAAGTACCTCATGTTCATCTCCACGTCGTGCCGATCCAGCGTGAGGCCGACCTGAGCTTCGCGAATGCCGATCTCACACCGGCGCCGGCATCACTCGACGATGCGGCCCGCCGGATCCGATCGGCACTCGCCGACGCGGGCGCCTCGGGCGTCAGCGAGTAGCAGCGCGTCGGCCGCGGCGATCCCAAGTCGCGACGAGCGCGATCGCCGCGAGGACCGCCAGTTCGGGCTCGGCCACCACCCGGAACCTCTGCTTCCCGTACGTCAGCCCTGCGCCGATCGTGATCGCGATCAGAAGCGCCACGATCGGCGCGAGCTCCAGCTTCCGTCGCCGGGCAATGACCAACCCCAATCCTGCCGCGACCAGCAGCAGCACGGTAAACCCCCACACGATCAGCTGCCACCGAGTGTTCCGACTCTCCACGCTCTCGTCGCGAGACTGCGTCACCGGCTCCCACAACCCCCACACTCGAAGGGCCCGGGCCGTCGCGACCACCGGAGTCATCCACACGTGGTCGCCGGCGTAGCGCGCTCCGCGTTCGATGAGCTGATCCCGACGATCAACTTCGCTCGCGTTCCGATCAGCAATTTGGACACACCGCGGATCCCACAGACCGAGACGGGGCAGACCGTACGTCGACCCGCAGTTGGCACCGGCCACCGCTTCGGCAGAATCGATGGTGGACAACGTCGTCGTCCCCACCGATTGCTGATTCCGGATCACCCACGGCGAGACCACCACCGCCGCCGACAGCACCAAGGCCGTCGTGGCTGCCAGCCATGGCACCTCGCGGCGACGGCTCCCGACACCGATCACCAGCACCGTGATGCCGAGGAACACCAGCGCGTCGGCCCGGTTGAGCGTCGCGAATCCGAATCCGACACCGACGACCACCCAGCGCACCGAACGCGGTTTGTCCAACGCCCAGTACAACGCGAGCACGATCCCGGTGATGATCGGGACCTGCAACGTCTCGCTCATCACCGACGCATCGACGTTCCACAGTGCAGGTGAGATCGCGGCGATCGCGGCCGCCACCAGCCCGGCGCGCTCACCCGCCACTCGACGGCCGAGAAGCCCGGTCAGACCGATTGTGATGGCACCCACGACCGATCCCGCCAGCTGGAAGGTGTGGCGGCTGCTGTCGAACGCCTGCGTCACCAGCGCGAGAAATCCGGGGAACAGCGGCACGCGAAATGCCGTCGGCACGGCCCGGCCGGTGGAGAAGAACGTCGCCGGATCGCTGAACCCCTTGCCGTCGACGATGAGGCCCGACGTCAACTCGTACCACGTCGTGTCGAGCCCGAAGTGCAGATGCGGTCCGAACCACTGGATGAAGGCCACTCGGGCCAGCCATCCGACCACCACGATCAGGCCCAACCGGAAGGCGAACGCGCGGGAGCGTGGCAGGCGGCGGGCGACGGACTCCGAGGCGACGGTGTTCACGACCTCCGCACACTACGACCGGTCGGTGAGCGCCGGTAGCCTGCGCCGGTGCGCCTCGACGGTGAACTCGCCCTCGTGACTGGATCCACCAGTGGCATCGGCGCGGCCATCGCGAGGCGCTTCGCCGCCGAGGGCGCCCACGTGGTGGTCACTGGACGCGACGCGGACCGCGCCGCGGCGATTGTCGACGCGATCACCCGGGAGGGAGGGTCCGCCCACGCGATCCTGGCCGACCTCAACACCGAGTCCGAGTGCGGCCGCCTGGTCGCCGACGCTACGGCGACGCTCGGCGGACTCACCGTTCTCGTCAACAATGCAGTCGCGGGCGCCGTCGACGAGTCCGACGCGCCGGTGGCCGCACTCACCACCGCGGCGTGGGAAGCATCACTCCGGATGAATCTCAGTGCGCCCATGTGGCTGTGCCGTGCGGCGATCCCCGCGATGCTCGACGCTGGTCACGGCGCGATCGTCAACATCTCCAGCCGCCAAGCCGAGCGCGCGAGCCGGGGCTACACCGCGTACATCGCCAGCAAGTCAGGTCTCAACGGGCTCACTCGCGCGATCGCGGTCGATTACGCCGACGCCAACATTCGGGCCAACACGATCAGCCCTGGCTACATCGTGAACTCCCGTCGGGATGCAGGCATGACCGAGGAACGACGCGCTCGGCTCCAGGCCATGCACCTGACCCGCCTCGGCGAGGCCGATGACGTCGCGCTCGCGGCCGTGTACCTCGCGAGTCGGGAGAGCGAGTTCCTCACCGGGTTGAACCTCCCGCTCGACGGCGGCGGCAGTATCGCCCGGGGCGCGGTCCTGGGCTGATGCACCCGCGCATCTCGGTCAGCGCGATCTGCACGTTCGACTGGACCTTGGCCGAGGACCTCGCGTTCTATGCCCGGGCCGACATCGATCATGTCGGCATCTCGCTCGCAAAGCTCGATCGAGCCGGCTGGGCGGAGGGCACGGCCCGCGTGCTCGACGCCGGCCTCCGGGTCACGAACCTGATCGGCCTCGGACCGTTTCGGCTCGCCCACCCCGATCAATGGGCGGCCCAGCAGGATCGTCTGGTCGCTGCCCTCGATGTCGCGACCCAGATCGAAGCCGAGTGCCTCGTCGTCACCACCGGCCCCGCCGGTGACCTGACGTGGGAGGCCGCGGCCGACGCGCTCGAAACCGCATTGACCCCCGTCCTCGCCGAAGCCGCCCGTCGGAACATCGCATTCGCGATCGAGCACACCAACTCGCTCCGGGTCGATGTGGGGTTCGTGCACACCCTGCGCGACGCACTCGACCTCGCCCGACGGTTCGACATCGGCGTCTGCATGGAGATCAACGCCTGCTGGTCCGAACGCGACCTCGTCGGCACGATCCGCGAGGGTGTCGACCGGCTCCGGCTCGTCCAGGTGAGCGACTTCGCAATCGGCACGTTGTCGACGCCAAACCGATTGGTTCCCGGCGACGGTGACATCCCGTTGGAACGCATCATTGGCCAACTCCTCGACGCGGGCTACGACGGTGTCTTCGATCTCGAACTGATCGGGCCCCGTATCGACGAGGAGGGTTACGAACCGGCGATCCGACGATCCATCGCGGCGTTGGAATCTCAGCTGCCGTGATCAATGGGCGGGCGGGCCCCACTCGGCCGCAACCCTCCGGGGTTCGGGCGGGATGACCCGACCCTCCACCGTCGCGATCGCGTCCCAGTAGAACTCCGGGAACTCGATCACCGAACCGTCACGGACGACGAGCTGCACCACCCAGGCCCGCGCCACGACGACGTCTCGCGTCGCGTCGACGATCCGTTGCTCGACGATCTTGGCCTTGCCCTGTCGGGCGGCCACCCGCACACAGCCAACGAGGTCATCGGCGATCGTGGCCTCGCGGTCGTACGCGATGTGCAACTCTCGGACGACCACCGTGAGCCCTTCGGCCGCGAGATGGTCGCGCCAGGCACGCCCCGGACCGTGCCCGATGTAGGCGATACGCAGATCGTTCAGGTGGCGGGCCACCGCGGCGTTGTTGAGATGGCCCTGATGATCGATGTCCGCGTCGGTCAGCACGATCGGCCGCACGAAGCGGTACCCCTCGGTCGCGCGGAGGGTCACGCCCACATGAACGCGCCGCCGTCGGCCATGAAGGTGTGGCCGGTCAGGTACCGACACGCGTCCGAACACAGGAACCAGGCCAAGGGTCCGATATCGGTTTCCGGGTCGCCCTGGCGCCCCATCGGGCAGTTCTCGACGAAGACCCGGTATCCCTCGCTCTGCTTCGCAGCATCGCCATGGTGGTCGGCCGCGGCCGGAGCGATGCAGTTGACGACGATGCCGTCGGCGGCCCACTCCCGCGCGGCCGTCCGGGTCAGCGCCCGAACCGCTTCCTTCGACGCGTTGTAGGCGCCGAAGCCGCGTCCCCCGGTGATCCCCATCGACGAGGCGAAGTTCACGATCCGTCCCCACCCTTGCGCGGCCATGTGGGGATAGACCGCCTGCATCGCCCACAGGGTGCCTTTGACGCCCGAGTCGTAGAAGACGTCGAGGTCTTCGGCCGAGACCTCCGCCATCGATGCCAAGGGCCGGAAGGTCTGCGCGTTGTTGACGATGGCATCCACGCGGCCGAATCGCCCGATCGTTGCCGCGACCATCTCATCGATCTCGGCCCGTTCCATGATGTTGGTGCGCACCCCGAGCACGTCGACCCCGACGCCGGTCAACTCGGCCACCGCCGCGTCGAGCAGGTCCGGCTTCCACTCGGCGACGACGATCTTGGCGCCGCCCCGGCCCAGGTGACGCGCCATACCCAACCCGACCCCGCGTCCGGACCCGGTGACGATGATCACCCGATCCTCGACGGCGTGCATCGCGACGGTCGGTGCGTCCGTCATCTGTCCTCCCTGGCCGGCATCGCTCTGGTGAATCACCGTATCGCCCGGATACGGTCGACAGCCATGGACCCTCGTTTGGAACATCGCACCGTCCTCGTCACCGGTGGCGGGAGCGGGATCGGCCAAGCCACGGCGATCGAGGTGGCGGCGCGCGGCGGCTCCGTCGCGGTGCTGGACCGCGACGACGATGGCGTCGATGCCACGGTCGAGATGGTCCGGGCCGCGGGAGGCGTGGCGATCGCGCTCGCCGCCGATGTCGCCGACGAAGCCGCGGTTCGCGACGCGGTTGATCGCACCATCGCCAAGTTGGGCGGTCTCGACGGTGTTGTCACCGCGGCCGGCATCTTCCACGGCCCCGACTTGGCGCCCCTCGCCGAGGTGACCCTGGAGACCTTCAACCACGTGCTGTCGGTCAATCTCACCGGGACCTTCCTCGCGATCAAATACGCGTTGCCTCACCTCGTGCGGGCCGACGGAACCGCACGCAGCAGCGTGGTCACGGTGGCGTCGACCGCGGCGATTCGCGGTCACGGCTACGGATCCGGGTACACGGCCAGCAAGGGCGGCGTCGCGGCGCTCACCCGGCTGGTCGCCGTCCAGTACGGGCCCCACGGCGTGCGCGCCAACTGCATCTGTCCGGGCGCAGTCAACACCCCCATGACCGGTGGCGTGTGGGACAGCGACGAGTCGCGAGCGCGCATGAAGCGCGACATCCCATTGGGTGTCGTCGCCGAAGCACGCGACGTCGCGTCGGTCGCCGGCTTCCTCCTCTCACCCGATGCTCACCACCTCACCGGTCAGGTCATGGCCGTCGACGGCGGCTCCACTGCCACATGACTGCCACATGACCGCCCCCTGGTTCGGCCTGTTCCTCCCTCAGCTCAGGATGAGCTTCGCCACCATCCTCGAGCGGACCCTCGCCGCCGAGGTCGCCGGATTCGATTCGGTGTGGCTCATGGACCACCTCGCCGCACCCGCGGCCGACGAACTCGACACCTTCGAGGGCTGGACGCTCGCCGCCGCCCTCGCAGCCCGGACCACGTCCATCCGGATCGGGCACCTCGTCACGTGTGATCCGTTCCGGCACCCCGCGCTCCTGGCCAAGATGGCTGCGACCGTCGATTCGATCTCGGATGGCCGCCTCGAACTCGGGCTCGGCTGGGGTTCGGTTCCGGATGAGCTCGCCCGGTTCGGGATCGGTGGCGGCTCGCCCGGCGAGCGCGCCGCCCGGCTCGGGGAGTCGCTCGAGATTCTCGACCTCATGTTCAGCGGCGAGCGCTTCGACTATTCCGGAGACTCCTTCACCCTGCGCGGCGCGATCGGGCGCCCGGTCCCCGTCCAGCAACCACGGCCGCCCATCCACATCGGTGGCGCCGGACCGCGCCTCACCATGCCGCTCGTGCGGAGACACGCCGACTGGTGGAACTGCCCGAGCTATGCCATCGACCGGCTGGACGAACTGCTCCCCCTCGCGGGTGCGGCGCGCGTCTCCACCCAACATCCCGTCGCGCTCGCCGAACATGCCGCCGAGCGAGACGAGGTTGTCGCCCTCGGCGAACGTCGGTTCGGCGCGTGGGGCGGTCTCGTGGGCGGAACCCCGTCGGAGGTCGTGGACGCGCTCGGCCGGGAGGTCGCCGCCGGGGTCGAAGGGTTCGTGATCCAACTCACCGACTTCGGACGGCCCGACACGATCGGGCGATTCATGCAGGACGTCGCACCCCAACTCGATTGAATTCATCGACCCAACGGATCGCCGCGATTCTGATCACCCGACGGGGCGATGCCTAGCTCGTCTGCGGGAACCCCAAGTCCGGGCCACGTCGGGCCGGGTCTCCCCACCGGGTCGTGATGACCTTGGCGCGCGTGTAGAAGTGCACCCCTTCGGGACCGTGGACGTGCGTGTCGCCGAACAGGCTCTGCTTCCAGCCGCCGAAGGAGTAGTAGGCCATCGGCACAGGAATCGGGACGTTGATCCCCACCATCCCCGCGTCGACCTCGTGCTCGAACCGGCGGGCGGCGCTGCCATCGCGCGTGAAGATGGCCGCGCCATTGGCGTAGGGATTCTCCGACACCAGCCGGGCTGCGTCTTCATAGGTATCGACCCGCACCACGCACAACACCGGCCCGAAGATCTCGTCGGTGTAAATCGACATCTCCGGACTCACCCGATCGAACAGACACGGGCCGAGGAAGAAACCGGGGCGGCCCCCGGTGTCGCGACCGTCCACCACCAGGTCTGCGCCCGCCGCGACCCCGGCATCGACGTAGGACCGCACCCGGTCCCGGTGGATCTCGGTGACGAGCGGACCCATCTCGGCGTCGGCATCGTCGCCGGCTCCGACCCGGACGGCGCGCGTGCGTTCGGCAATGGCCTCGACCAGTTCGTCAGCGACCCGGCCGACGGCCACCACCACCGAGATCGCCATGCAGCGTTCGCCGGCCGAGCCGTACCCCGCACTCACCGCCGCGTCGGCGGCGGCTTCGAGGTCGGCATCGGGCAGCACGACCATGTGGTTCTTCGCGCCGCCAAGCGCCTGCACGCGCTTACCGTGCGCCGCGGCCGTCTCGTACACGTACCGAGCAATCGGCGTGGAGCCGACGAAGCTGACCGCGCGGACGTCCGGATGGGCCAACAGGCCATCGACCGCTTCCTTGTCGCCGTGGAGCACGGTGAACACGCCGTCGGGCAGCCCCGCGTCTCGCCACATTTCCGCGATCAGCAACGATGCCGACGGGTCGCGCTCGCTGGGCTTGAGGATGAACGCATTGCCGCACGCGATCGCGACCGGGAACATCCACATCGGCACCATCGCCGGGAAGTTGAACGGTGTGATCCCGGCGACGACCCCGAGCGGTTGGCGGATGGAATGCACGTCGGTGCCCGTCGAGACCGACTCCGAGTAGCCGCCCTTCAGCAGATGCGGGATTCCGCAGGCGAACTCGACCACCTCTTGACCACGTGCGACTTCTCCGAGCGCGTCGGAGACGACCTTGCCGTGTTCGGAACTGATGGCTCGAGCCAGCTCGCCGTTTCGGGCCTCCAGGATCTCGCGGAACGCGAACAGGATCGCGACCCGGCGGCCGAGTGGCGTTTCGCCCCACTCGACCGCGGCCCGAGACGCACCGGCGACCGCGGCGTCCAACTCCTCGGGACCGGCCAGGGCCACCTCGCGCGCCGCAGCACCCGTCGACGGGTCGAAGACGGTCGAGGTCCTACCGGGCGCACCGTCCCACAGCTTTCCGTCAATCCAGTGTTGAACCGTTCTCACCGACACCCTCTCAGCTTCCGAGCCGACGTTGACGTCGAACTCCCATGTACGACCCGAGGGCCATGATCGCGATGCTTCCGAACAGGATCATCGACGCGAGCACGTTGATCTGCGGCGGAGTCGCAGTACGCGACTGGCCGAAGATCCGCACGGGAAAGGTGGTGGTATCAGGGCCCGACACGAAGTACGTGATGATGAAGTCGTCGATCGACAGTGCGAACGACAGCAAGAACGCGGCGAAGATTCCCGGCATGATCAGCGGCAAGGTCACCCGGAAGAACGTGCGCGACGGGGTGGCGCCGAGATCCATCGCCGCGTCTTCGAGCGACCAGTCGAACCCGCGTATTCGCGCCTTCACCGTCATCGCGACATAGCTCAGACAGAACATGATGTGCGCGATCAGGATCGTTCCGAAGCCGAGCGAGAACTCATGATTCGCGGTGGCGAGATGGGGCGCAAGGAACAACGTCAGCAGCGACGCGCCCAAGACGATCTCGGGGGTGGTGAGCGGCAGGACTACCAAGAAATTGACCAGGCCACTGCCATGGAAGCGATAGCGCACCAGCGAGATCGCCATGAAGGTCCCCAGGATCGTCGCCACCAGCGACGCGATCAGCGCGATCTTGAGGCTCAGGGTCAACGCGTCGACGAGTGGCGCGTCGGCGAAAGGGTGCAGCCAGTTGTCGAAGGTGAAGTTCTGCCAGACCGCGTTGAACCGGCCCTTGGGCTCGTTGAAGCTGAACGCGACGATCACGAAGATCGGCAGGAAGAGGTACAGCAGCGACAGCCCGGCCATGGCGTTGACGACCATCCGGCCGATCCGCCCGCCTTTGGACATCACGGTGCCCGAGAGTTCCGTCGGCGCCCGTCCGACCGTTGGCACCATCGCGCTCACGCCAGGTCCTCCGTGCCGAGGATTCGGGCGTACGTGATGACGACCACCATCACGATCGCCATGAAGACGAAGGACAGCGCCGCGGCCACGGGATAGTTGCTCTGGACCAGGAACTGGTTCTGCACCACGTTGCCGATCATCGACGTCTGGGCGTTGCCCAGGTAATAGGCGTTGACGAAGTCGCCCGCAGCCGGGATGAACACGAGCAGGCTGCCCGCGAACACGCCCGGCAGCGACATCGGGAAGACGATCGTGCGGAAGGCTCGCCACGTATTCGAGTAGAGGTCGCGTGCCGCGTCGATCAGGCGGGGATCGATCTTTTCCAACGCGACGTAGAGCGGCAGCACCATGAACGGCAGGAAGTTGTACGTCAGGCCACCGATCACTGCGAACGGCGTTCGCAACAGCGTGTCGTTCGCGCCGAGGATCCCGATGTCCCGGAGCACACCCACCACCGTGCCTTGGTCGCCGAGGATGGTCTTCCACGCCAACGTGCGGATCAAGAAGTTGGTGAAGAACGGAACGATGACCAGACCGAGGAGCAGGTTCTTGAATCGGCCACCTCGGAACGCGATGACGTAGGCCAACGGATACGCAATCACCAACGCGAGCAGCGTCGTCAGCGCGGCGTAGAGAAACGAACGAACGAACTGGCTGCCGTACTGGGAGAACGCGTTGTTGAAGTTCGACCACTCCCACGAGAACACCGGGTTGGCGAACCGACTCGGTCGCGACGACAACGCCATTTGACCGAGCGTGTAGAGCGGGAAGAAGAAAAAGACCGCCAGGAACAGCAACCCCGGCCCCAGGAGGAGCCACGGTGCCCGTTGGGCGACTTTCCGACCTTGGTCGTCGCGTTCGAGCACCGAGGTTTACCCCGCGCCGGTCACTTCGGCGAACCGCTTGTCGAACCGCTCCTCGGCCTTCGCGTCGAGCACTCCGAAGATCGAGAGTCGTGCGAGAAACTCGTCGGTCGGGACCACCAGGGGGTTGTCGACGAGCTTGGCCGCGTCGCCACCCATCTTCGTCAGCTCATCGGCGACGCCGTCGACCGGCGAGATGTACTGGATCTCCGCAGTGAGCACCGCCGCGTTCTTCGGGTCGTAGAAGAAGTTGACGAACTCCGAGGCGAGATCGGCCTTGTCCGACGTGAACGGGATCATGAAGTTGTCGGACCACAGCGTGGCGCCGGATTCGGGGACCAAGAACTTGATGTCGGGGTTGTCTTTCGCGATCTGAGCGACGTCACCGGACCAGGCGAACGCCGCCGCCAGGTTCCCCGCCGCGAGATCGTTGACGTACTCGTTGCCGTTCGTACCGGAGAGGGTGCCGTCGGAGAGCGCCTTCTCGAGCCGGGTGAACGATGGATCGGCATCGGCATAGGTCGGCTTCGTGATGTCCTTGCCGTCGGCCAACATCATCAGCCCGATCGTGTCGCGCATCTCGCTCAGCACCGTCTTGGTGCCGCTCGCCGCGAAGAAGTCGTCCATCGTCTTCATTTCTTTTCCGACCGACGCGCGGTTGTAGGCGATGCCCGCGACCCCGCTGGCCCAGGGCGCGCTGTAGAGGCGATCGGGATCGAATCCGGGGTGCTGGAGCGCAGCCCGGAGGTTCTTCTTGTTCGGGAAGGCCGCGGCATCAAACTTCGACACCCACTTGACGTCATTGATCATGCGGTTCGCCATCCAGTCGGTCAGGACGAATCCGTCCCGACCGATGCTCTTCCCTCGACTGAGGTTCGGACGGATCTTGGCGAAGTACTCGTTGTTGTCGTTGACGTCCTCGGTGTAGGTGAGCTTGATGCCGGTGTCCTTGGTGAAGTCCTTCTTCGACTGGTCGCTCATGTAGCCGGTCCAGTTCGAGATCGCGACCGACTTGTCGCCGCCGCTCCCCGACTCGCCTTTGGAGCCGCTGCTCGATCCACATGCCGCGAGCACCGCGGGTGCGACGACGGCACCCCCGAACAACGCCGCCGAGCGACTGAGGAATCCGCGCCGAGACATCGCCTGGCGCGCCATCCGCACGGCTTCGGCCCGACGCAGAGCTTCGTGGTCAGTCATTGGATCTCCCCTTATTCACTCGGAGTCGGTAGCGGCTGCCACCGACACTCGCTCCTGACGGCGGAGCAATCGCCCGCCGTCGGGTTCCCAGGTCACCTGCACGCGGTCGCCCGGCCGCAGCAACGGCAGGTCTTCATCGGGACCCACGTGCGCCACCAGCATCGTGCCGTCGGCCGTGCGCAGTTCGAACCGGATCAACGGGCCCTGGAACACGAGGTCGACGACCTCGGTCGACAGTCCGGCGTCAGTTCCCACCCTGAGGTGCATTCGTTCGGGCCGAATCATGAAGGCTGCCGGGTCGCCAACGGCCAAACCCGCAGCGGCCGATGCCTCGACGACCATTCCGTCGGCCAACCGGGCCGTTGCTCGTTCCCCCGACGTCGCCTCGATCGACGCGGGCAGGAGGTTCGCCATTCCGATGAACCCGGCCACGAACTCCGACGCGGGCCGGTGGTAGATCTCCTCGGGCGTGCCGATCTGTTCGACGCGGCCGTCGCTCATGACGGCGATGCGGTCGCTCATCGTGAGCGCCTCCTCTTGGTCGTGAGTCACGAACACGAACGTGATCCCGACCTCGCGCTGAATCCGCTTCAGTTCCAGCTGCATCGTCTGGCGGAGCTTCAGGTCCAAGGCACCCAGTGGCTCATCGAGCAGCAGCGCGCTCGGGTAGTTGACCAGCGCCCGGGCCAACGCGATCCGCTGTTGCTGGCCCCCCGAAAGCTGGGCGGGCTTGCGCTTGCCGAAGTCGGCCAGCCGAACCACCTCGAGCATCTCGGCGACGCGCCCGGCGATCTCGGATTTCGGCACCCGCTTCGACTGGAGGCCGAACGCCACGTTGGCGCTGACGGTCATGTGCGGGAACAGTGCGTACTGCTGGAACACCGTGTTGACGTTGCGTTGGTAGGGCGGCGTGTGGGACACGTCTTCGCCCTCGAGCCGAATCGCGCCGGATGTCGGTTGTTCGAAGCCGGCGATCATCCGTAGCGTGGTCGTCTTCCCGCACCCGGACGGGCCCAACATCGAGAAGAACTCCCCCCGCTTGATCCCGAAGTCGGCCTCCTCGACCGCGATGAACGACCCGAACCGCTTGGTCACGTGTTCGATCGCGATGACGATGTCGTTGGCCACGCCTCGGAAACCCCCAGTGTCGAGTGAGCGATCGTCGAGTCTGGGCCACCGATGCGTCCGATTGCAAGACTTCTTGTGAGGGAATTCGTGTCCAGAATCTGACTTCTCGACGGATTCCCTTGCATGTAACACCAAAAACCACGCATTATCGTGGTGGCGCAGGATGGCCCGGTGGCGACCGCCAGCTCACGGGCGTGGGCTCGATGACAGGAGCAACGCACATGACGAACCAGAACTACATCGGGGGCAGGTGGGTCGACGCCGCGAGCGGCGCCACCGACGAGGTCGTGAACCCGGCCACCGGAGACGTCATCACGAGCGTGCCGGCGTCGGATGCCGCCGATGTCGACGCGGCCGTCGCGGCCGCCAAGGACGCGTACGCCGGCTGGCGCACCCTCACGCCGCGCGCTCGCAGCGAAGCCCTGTACGCGGTCGCCGACGCCATCGAGGCCGACCTCGACGAGATCAAGCGGCTCGAGATGGAGAACTGCGGCAAGCCGGCGGGGATGATCGAGTTCGAGATGGACCTCACGCTGGACAACTGGCGATTCTTCGCCGGTGGTGCGCGGTTCCTCGATGGTCGCGCCGCGGGCGAGTACATCGAGGATCACACCTCCTACCTCCGCCGTGACCCGCTCGGCGTCATCGGCTCGATCGCGCCGTGGAATTACCCGATCAACATGGCCACGTGGAAGCTCGGTCCGGCACTCGCTGCCGGCAACACTGTCGTGTTGAAGCCATCGGAACTCACGCCGATGACCGCGCTGCGATTGGCCGAGATCACCGCCGACATCCTGCCCACGGGTGTGCTCAACGTCATCACCGGTGACGGCCAGCACGCCGGCGATGCACTCGTACGTCATCCCGATGTGGCCATGGTGTCGCTGACTGGAAGCGTCGAGACCGGCAAAGTCATTGCCCGCACCGCCGCAGACACACTCAAGCGCGTCCACCTCGAACTCGGAGGCAAGGCCCCCGTCATCATCTTCGACGACGCCGACATCGACGCCGCGATCGAGTGCCTCACGGACATGGCCTATTACAACTCAGGCCAGGACTGCACCGCGCCGTGCCGGCTCATGGCCGGCCCCAAGGTCTTCGATGCCCTGGTCAGCGGACTCACCGAATCGGTCGGCAACATCGTCACCGGTGACCCGTTCGCGGACGGGACTGCCATGGGGCCGGTCATCTCGGCGAAACAACTCGACAAGATCAGCGGCATGGTCGGTCGCGCCGGCGAGGCCGGTGCCGAGATCACCGTCGGCGGTTCGGCCCTCGATCGCCCGGGGTACTTCTACGCACCGTCGGTCGTGGTGAATCCTGCGCAGGATTCCGAAATCGTGCAACGCGAGATCTTCGGCCCCGTGGTCACGGTGCAGCGCTTCTCCGACGATGCCCAGGCGCTCGCGTGGGCCAATGACGTCGACTACGGCCTGTCCGCGAGCGTGTGGACCTCCGACGTCGGTCGGGCGATGCGCATGACCGCCGCGCTCGACTTCGGCTGCGTGTGGGTCAACGACCACATCCCGATCACCTCCGAGATGCCCCACGGTGGCTACAAGCAATCCGGCTACGGCAAGGACATGTCGATCTACGCGATCGAGCACTACACCGAGCTCAAACACATCATGATCAAACACTGAGGAACCCTCACCAATGAGCGACACAGACGTACTGACCACTTCCGCGGGGACCATCGCGGCGGCCGAGAATGAACGACTCTGGGCCCGTACCCCCGGCTCGAAGGCGATGTTCGAGCGCGCGGTCCGCCATATGCCCATGGGGGTCGGGTCGTCGTTCCAGGCTTGGGACCCATATCCCGTCTACCTGCGCGAGGGCTCCGGCAGCGGAGTCGTCGACGTCGACGGCAACGAGTACCTCGACTTCCACAACGGCTTCGGGTGCATGGTGGTGGGTCATGCGCACCCCAAGATCGTCGAGGCCATCGAGCGCGCGGCACGCACCGGCACGCACTTCGCCGCGCCGACCGAGGCGACCGTGCGATTCGCCGAGGTGATCTGCGAGCGTTTCGGCGCGGAGTCGGTGCGGTTCATCAACTCCGGTACCGAAGCCACCATGAGTGCGATCCGCGTCGCCCGGGCCGCGACCGGCCGCGAACACATCGTGAAGGTGGAGGGCTCGTACCACGGCCACCACGATCCGGTCATGTTCTCGGTCGTCCCCGGCTCGGACCTCATCGGTGGCCGCGACGCGCCGTCGACCACGCCCATGTCGACCGGTATCCCCGCAGTGATGTCCGAGTACACGCACGTGGTGCCCTTCAACGACCTCGAGATATTGCGCGCCTTGCTCGCCGAGCGCGGCAACGAGATCGCGTGCCTGATTCTCGAACCGGTGATGATGAACATCGGCATCTGCCAGCCCGAGCCGGGGTACCTCCAAGGTCTCAAGGACCTCTTGCACCAACACGGCGCGCTGTTGATTTTCGACGAAGTGAAGAGTGGTGGCACCGTCGCCTACGGCGGCGCGGCCGAGCGGTACGGCGTGGCGCCCGACCTCGCGTGCTGGGCCAAGGCCATTTGCGGCGGGACTCCCGGTGCGGCCTTCGGCGGCCGGGCCGACGTCATGGATGCCATCGGCAAGGGCGCGGCCCAACAGGGCACCTTCAACGGCAACCCGCTGATCGCGGCCGCGGGGATCGCTGCGCTCACCGAGGTGCTCACTCGCGACGCCTACGACTACCTCGCCTCGATCGGCACGCGTCTCGCGACCGGCTGCGCGAAGGCCATGGACGAGAACGGCATCCCCGGTCACGCGGTCGATCTCGGTGCCAAGGGGTGTGTGTCCTACCGCCCGACCCCACTGCGGAACTACCGCGACTTCCTCGAGACCAACCCGGAGCTGTACCTGGCGTCCTATCCGTGGGCGATGAACCGAGGCATCTTCATGACGCCCGGCGACGAAGAACAGTGGACCCTGTCGGTCCAGCACTCCGACGCCGACATCGACCGGTATGTCGAACAGTTCAACGAGTTCTGTATCACTCTCGCCGCCGGCTGACCCACCCTTCCAACCTCCCACCTGGAAATCGGTGGGGTCGTAGCATCGGGCCGTGAACGAGGACGGGACGTGAGCAACGAGGAGTGGGCCCAGCGCGACGCGAACGTCGTCTGGCACGGGTTCACCCAGATGGACTCGTACACGGAGAACTCACCGATCGTCGTGGATCGGACCGACGGCCGGTACGTGATCGACACCGACGGCAACCGCTACTTCGACGCGATCTCCTCACTGTGGGTCACGACCCTCGGCCATCGGGTCCCCGAACTCGATGACGCCCTCGTCGCCCAACTCCAGCGCGGCGCGCACACCACCATGCTCGGCAATGGCAACACGATCGTCGTGGAACTCTCCGAGGCACTGGCGGAGGTCGTTCCGGTCGACGATCCGCACTTCCTCTACGCCTCGGACGGCGCGAGCGCCGTCGAGCAGGCCTTGAAGATCGCGTTCCAGTACTGGATCAACCGGGGCGTCGCCGGGAAGACCACGTTCCTCGGATTCGGTGGCGCGTACCACGGCGACACCATCGGCGCGCTCTCGCTCGGCGGTGGTGGCTTCGGCACCAGCATCTTCGATCCGCTGCGATTTCCGGTGCTACGTGCCCCGGACTTCGCGGATCCGACCTGCTTCGACGTCGCGTGTCGACTCGTCGCCGATCATGCCGCCGAACTCGCCGCGGTGATCATCGAACCGCTGGTCCAGGGCGCGTCCGGTATGCAGATGTGCGACCCCGCCGACGTTGCCCGCCTCGCCGGCGCCTGCCGACAGCACGACGTTCTCCTCATCTGCGACGAAATCGCGACCGGCTTCGGCCGCACCGGCACCCTGTTCGCGTGTGAGGGTGCGGGCATCCGCCCGGACCTGCTCTGCCTCGGCAAAGGCATGACCGCGGGCTACCTGCCGATGTCGGCCACCGCGGCAAGCGGCAAGGTCTTCGACGCGTTTCTCGGCCCCGACCTGTCCGAGAAGACGCTCTACCACGGTCACTCCTACAGCGGGAATGCACTGGCGGCGGCGGTCGCGTTGCGCCACCTGGAACTGATCGACGCGTGGGACGTGCTCGCCAACGTGCGCCAGCGCTCCGCGGAACTCGAACAACTCCTCGATGATCGCATCGCGCCGCTCGACCAGGTGCGAGAGACCCGGGTACGCGGCCTCATGAGCGGGATCGATCTCGCGCCACCGACCGACGATCTCCGCTGGGGTCGGCGCGCCAGCGCCGGTTCCGTCGCCCGCGGTGTGTTGGTCCGGCCGATCGGCGACACGGTCATCCTCATGCCGCCGCTGACCGTCACGTCGGAGGAACTCCACACCACGGTACGCGCCCTGCACGAATCGATCGCCGACCTCGAACCATGAGCGACCTCGACTGGGACGGTTGGGTGAGCGACCAGACCGTGCGCATCCACTCTGCCGGGCAATGGCGCGCGCCACGCGACCTCGACGCGGCGGGCCCGGAAGGGATCCTCACCGCCGACGGACGCGCCGTCGTGCACTTCGCGGGGAACGACTACCTCGGGCTCACCCAGCATCCGGCGGTGATCGCCGCCGCCCATGATGCGCTCGACCGGTGGGGAACCGGCGCGGGCGCGGCCCGACTCATCGTGGGGAGCCGTCCCATCCACACCGAGCTCGAGCACGCACTGGCCGAGTGGAAGCACGCCGAGGCCGCGGTGCTGTTCCCCACCGGGTTCGCGGCCAACCTCGGGGTCATCACGACCGTCGCCGGTCCCGACGTGCTGCTCTGTTCGGACGAACTCAACCATGCGTCGATCATCGACGGAGCCCGCCTGTCCCACGCAGAGATCGCGATCTTCCCGCACCGGGATCTCGATGCGCTCGAATCCATCGTCGTCGAGCGTGCGCACGGACGCCGGGTCGTCATCGTCTCCGACACGGTGTTCTCGATGGATGGCGACCGGGCCGACACCGCCGGGCTGATCGCGCTCGCAGATCGGCGCGGTGCGCTCGTCATCTTCGACGAGGCGCACGCAGTGCTCGGACCCGACCTCGTGCTCGATGCCCGAGCACCGGTCCTGCGGGTCGGCACACTCTCGAAAACGCTCGGTGCGCTCGGCGGGTTCGTCACCGGCCCGCGCTCGCTCACCGACCTGATCGTCAACCGGGCGCGCTCCTACATCTTCACCACCGCACCGACACCCGCCGACACCGCGGCGGCCCTCGCTGCGGTAGGGATCGGCACGAGTACGGAAGGCGACGCGCTGCGAGCGCGGCTTCGCACCAACATCGATCAGGTACGCGAGGGTCATCCATCGCCGATCATTCCCATCATGTGCGGCTCGGAGGACCGAGCGATCGCGGCGGCTGACCGGTTGCTCGAGCGAGGACTCCTGGTGCCTGCTATCCGGCCACCCACCGTCGCACCCGGCACCTCGCGTCTCCGCGTCGCCATCTCGGCCGCCCATTCGCTCGACCAGGTCCGTCGGCTACGCGCCGCGCTCGACGAACTCCCGGGACCGGCCACACCATGAGCTCGATCTTCGTCACCGGCACGGGGACCGACGTGGGCAAGACGTGGGTACTCACACGACTCATCACCGAACTGCGTGGCCGCGGCCACGAGATCCACGCCCGGAAGCCCGCGCAGTCGTTCACGGCCGCCGAACGCGGCCACACGGACGCGGACCTGCTGGCCGCAGCGTCCGGCGAAACCCCGACCGAGGTGTGTCCGGCGCACCGTTGGTACGAGGTCCCGATGGCACCGCCGATGGCCGCGGCCAGTCTCGGTCTGCCCGCCTTCACCATCGCCGACCTCGTGTCCGAGACCACGATCCCCCCAACGTGCTTCGTCGAGGGGGCCGGCGGACCCCGCTCACCACTGGCCGCCGACGGCGACAACCTCTCCTACGCCCGGGGTCTCGGCGCGACACCGGCCGTCCTCGTCGCCGACGCCGGGCTCGGGACGATCAACGCCGTCCGGCTCTGCGCCGATGCGCTCGCCGGATTCCCCACCATCGTCATGCTGAATCGGTTCGAGCCGGCTGCCGAGCTGCATCACGCCAACCTCGAATGGCTGCGCGGGTTCGGGTACCTCGTCGCCCCCGACGTTGCGCAGCTGGCCGATTTCGTGGAACCACGACTTCCATAGGATTTTCCGAGTTGTGCTACTGATTCCACGGTAGAGTGTCGATACTACGAAGGAATCCCTTGATTTCGGCGGTATCCATGACTCGGCCGAGGCGACTTTGATGGCCCGCAAACCCCTAGAACGCTCCGACGCTGTCCGCACCGCGACGACCATCGACGACACCGACAAAGCCATCGTCGAAGCACTCCAAGAAGACGGGCGGCTGCCCTATACGAAGCTCGCCACCGAAGTCGGCCTCAGCGAAGCCGCGGTCCGCCAGCGGGTCCAGCGGCTCATCGAATCAGGCGTCGTGCAGATCGTCGGCGTGACCGATCCGATGATGTTGGGCTTCCGCCGCATGGCGATGATCGGCCTCAAGGTCGAGGGCGATCTCCGGGTGACCGCCGACGCGATCTCCGAGATCCCGGAGGTCAGCTACGTCGTCGTGGTGAGCGGCTCGTTCGACCTCATGATGGAGGTCGTCTGCGAGGACGACGACCATCTCCTTTCGTTACTCAACGACCGGGTGCGGGTGATCCCCGGTGTGCGCAGCACCGAATCCTTCACCTACCTGAAGCTCTTCAAGCAGACCTACGCCTGGGGCACCCGATGAACGGAGCGGGATCATGAAATACGACATCGACGACCTGAACGAAAAGGCCCGCCGGCATCTGTGGATGCACTTCACCCGGCTCGGCGCCTACGAGACCAAAGAGATCCCGATCATGACGCGCGGCGAGGGCTGCTACCTCTGGGACGCGCACGAGAACCGCTACCTCGACGCGCTCTCCGGGCTCTTCACCGTACAACTCGGTCACGGCCGCCACGACCTCGCCCAGGCCGCGGCGATTCAGGCCGAGACGCTCGAGTACTTCCCGATCTGGAGCTATGGCCACCCGCCCGCCATCGAACTCGCAGCCAAGCTCGCCGAGCTCGCGCCGGGCGACCTCAACCGCGTGTTCTTCACGACCGGCGGATCCGAGGCCGTGGAATCGGCCTGGAAGCTGGCGCGCCAGTACTTCCGCGCCAAAGGCGAGGGGCAGCGGTACAAGGTGATCTCCCGGGAGACCGCCTACCACGGCACCACCCTCGGCGCGCTGGCGATCACCGGCATCCCATCGCTGCGCACACCGTTCGAGCCGCTGACGCCGGGGGCGTCGCACGTTCCCAACACCAATCGCTATCGCCACCCGCTCGGAAAGGACGACGCCGCGTTCTGTGATTGGCTCGTCGAAGGCATCGAGGACCGAATCCTGTGGGAAGGCCCCGAGACGGTCGCCGCGATCTACCTCGAACCCGTCCAGAACGCGGGCGGTTGCTTCGTACCGCCCGAGGGCTACTTCCAGCGCGTCCGCGAGATCTGCGACAAGTACGGAGTCCTGCTGGTCTCGGACGAAGTCATCTGCGCCTTCGGTCGGCTGGGCGAATGGTTCGGCGCGCAGCGCTACGACTATCTCCCCGACATCATCACGTGCGCCAAGGGTCTCACGAGTGGGTACTCACCGCTCGGTGCCGTGATCTGTCGTGATCACCTGGCCGAGCCGTTCCTCGAAGGATCGTCGAGCTTCCTGCACGGCATCACCTTCGGCGGGCATCCGGTGAGCTGCGCGGTCGCGCTCAAGAACATCGAGCTCTTCGAGACCGAAGGCACCCTCGAACACGTCCGTGCGAACGAGGCCGGGTTCCGGGAGCGCATCGAAGGTCTGCGCGACATCCCCATCGTCGGTGACGTACGCGGTGCCGGGTACTTCCTGGCCTTGGAGCTCGTCGCCGACCCCGAGACCGAGGCGCACTTCACCGACGAGGAGGCCGAGACGATCCTGCGCGGAGTCTTGTCGCCGGCGTTCTTCGAGGCCGGGTTGATCTGTCGCGCCGACGATCGTGGCGATCCCGTCGTCCAACTTTCGCCGCCACTCATCGCCGGTGAACAGCAGTTCGACGAGATCGAGGCAATCCTGCGGACGACCTTGACCCGGGCCTCCGAGACACTCGCGAAGGTCTGAAGCATGGCGGTCGTCGGGATCCCCCGTGAGATCAAGGACGGCGAACACCGCGTCGCCATCACTCCGGACGGCGTCCACGAACTCGGCGCCCACGACGTCACGGTTCTGGTCGAAACCAATGCCGGCGCCGATTCCGCGATCAGCGACGCCGAGTACCAGGCCGCCGGGGCCCAGATCGTCGAGCTTGCCGCCGACCTCTGGGGGCGCGCCGACATCGTGCTGAAGGTCAAGGAACCCCAGGAGTCCGAGTTCGGATTCCTGCGCCCCGATCTCATCCTGTTCACCTACCTGCACCTTGCCGCCTACCCGGCCGTGGCAGACGCGCTCCTCCGCAACGGCACGACCGGGATCGCGTACGAGACCGTCCAGGTGAGCGGCGCGCTTCCCTTGCTCGCGCCCATGAGTGAGGTCGCCGGCCGGATGGCGACCCAAGTCGGTGCCCGCTTCCTCGAGCGAGATCAGGGTGGCCGAGGAGTGCTCCTCGGAGGCGTCCCCGGTGTGCGCCCCGCGCGCGTCGTGGTCCTCGGTGCCGGCAACGTGGGGTGGAACTCCGCCTGGATCGCGCAGGGCATGGAGGCCGAGGTGCTCCTCCTCGACAAGAACCTCGATCGGCTCCGGTGGGTGGACCAGATCCACCAAGGCCGCATTGTGACCCTCGCGAGCAACCGCGGCGCCGTCGCCCGCGCGGTCGCCGATGCCGATCTCGTGATCGGCGCGGTACTGGTTCCCGCCGGTCGCGCGCCGATCGTGGTGACCGAGGACATGGTGCGGGGCATGAAGCCCGGAGCGGTGATCGTCGACGTTGCCGTCGACCAAGGCGGATGCATTGCAACGACCCATGAGACCACCCACGCCGACCCGGTCTACGAACGGCATGGGGTCCTGCACTACGCGGTCGGCAACATGCCGGGCGCCGTGCCGTTTACGTCGACCTACGGTTTGACCAACGCTACGTTGCCCTACGTGCTCCAACTCGCCGTCTCCGGCGTCGACGCCGCGACCACCGCCGACCCCGCGCTCGCCCTCGGTGTGAACACCGTCGGGGGGCACGTGACGCACCCGATCGTGGCCGAGGCGATCGGGCGGGCGAGCACGCCTCTCCGGGAGGCGATCTCCAGCTAGGCCCAACGACCCGAAGCCGTCGAGATCCGGGGGGATCATTCGCGACCCGTCCTCGTGGTGCCTGCGGTCGAAGAGTTCAGTCGCCCGGCTGAGGTGCTCGCCGCGCCGGTCGCGAGATGACCTCTTCGCGAAAAACCTTGACCTCGCGCGGCGCCTCGATTCCGAGTCGCACCTGGTCACCGTGGACTTCGAGCACCGTCACGACAATGTCATCGCCGATCACGATGCGTTCGTTCACCCGCCGCGTGAGCACCAGCATGACGCACCTTCCGTGGAACCATGAGGGACCAAGAGACTAGGTCCGCCGCACGCGTCGTTCCCGGCGGCGCGGCGATTCAGGCGAGCAGGCCCAAGCTCATCGCCCGGCCGAGCGCCTCGTTCCGGTTCCGGGCCTCCAGCTTCTCGTAGATATGGGCCAGATGGGTCTTCACCGTGGGCAACGACACGAAGAGGGCGGACGCAATCTCTCGATTGGAACTGCCCGTTGCCAAGAGGCCGAGCACCTCACGCTCCCGAGCCGTGAGACTCGTCGGTTCCAGATCCTCGTCGAGGATGTCGCCCGCGAGCAGCTGCGGGTCGATGTAGCGCTCGCCCTCCATGACCCGTTCGATCGCCCGCACGAGCGCGTCGGGTTCGATGGCCCGGGCCAGGAGCCCGTCCACATCGACGGCCAGCAGATCGGCCAAGGTGTCGCGCGGCGCACGGTTGAGCATGACGATCAAGCGAACCTCGGACGCGCCCGCCCGCACCTGCCGCGCGATCTCCTCGACCGGGAGGTCGTGCACGACGCCGACCACGACCAGGCTCGGCGCGTGTTCGATCACCGCCTTCGCAACCGCGCGTGCCGAACCCTCACACGCAACGACGGTGAAGCCGGCGTGAGTGAGCACCGTGCTCAGCCCGGTGCGGACGAGCGGTACTACGTCGGCAACGACGACGTCCGGCATGCTCGGAGCGTACCGGCGTTCACCCGATTGATGGTGGTACTACCAGCGCACCGGCAATCGCGACGGTCCCCAGATCCCGAACGTCTCCGGTTTCCATTCGACCGGTCCGGCGAGCGCGAGATTCGGGAAACGGGTTGCGATCAGACCGAGCGCCTCCTGCAGTTCGTTGCGCGCGAGGTGCGCACCGAGGCAGTAGTGGATCCCCGACCCGAAGGTGAGGTGCTGGGTCGTGGGTTCTCGCGTGATGTCGAACGACTCGGGTTCGGCATAGACGCCGGGATCACGATTGGCGCCCGCCAACGAACAGAACACCAGTGTCCCCTTCGGGAACAGCACCTCGCGGTACTCGATATCTTCCGCGGCGACCCGGACCGTTCCCTGGACGGCGCCGAGATACCTCATCGTTTCGTCGACCACCCGCGGCGCCAGTGTCGGATCCGCGACGAGACGCTGCCATTGGTCCGGGTAGGCACCCAGCAACGCGATCGAACACGCCAACTGGTTTCTCGTCGTATCGGTGCCGGCCATGAGCACCGCTTCGGCCAGCATCACCAACTCTTCGGTGGAGAGCCGATCACCTTGTTCCTCAGCCGCAATCAGCGCGCTCAGGAGATCGGGTCCGGGTGCTGATCGCCGCTCGTCGATCAGGGCGGTGACATAGGTCTCCAACTCCGCCCCGGCTCGTTGGATCGCGGGAAGGTCTTCGGCCAGGTTCTGATTGAAGATCCGGAAGATGTCCGTCGCCCAGTTCGAGAACCGCTCCCAATCCTCGGCCGGGGCACCCAGCAACTCACAGATGATGGGGATCGGGTAGGGCTCGCACACCGCCGCGACGAAGTCGCACGCGCCCGACGGTTCGATGTCGTCGAGAAGCCGACCGATCACCTCGGCCATGAACGGGCGGAGCCGGGTCGCCGCGGCCGGGGTGAACGCGGGGGCGACCAGTCGGCGAACGCGGGCGTGCTCGTCGCCTTCCATCGACAGGATCGACGGACGCCGTTGTTCGATCGTCGTGTCGTCCAGACCTTGCATCTGCGGAAGGAGCGACAGTGCCGAGTGAAACCGACGATCCCGCAGGATCGAGGTGATGTCGGCATGGCCGAACACGGCGAATCCGAGTGGGCTCCGGGCGAGCCAATGTTCGCGCCGCAACTCGGCAACCAGCGCGAGCCGAGCCACGCGATCGAGGCCCTCGGGCTCGTAGGCCGGGAGCTCGAGTTCAAACGCAGACGTCGCGACCATCTTCACTCCAGACCGATTCGAGTGGGTCGCCAGGGACTTGAACCCTGAACCTGCGGGTTAAAAGCCCGATGCTCTGCCAGTTGAGCTAGCGACCCCGTCGAACCAGGTTACGCGCTCCGACTCAGATCTCCGAAAGCGGCCGACGGTCCTCGACCTGCGGTTGGCGGCCGGTGCGCATCGGTGCGAGCGGTGCGTCAACGAGCAATGTGCGCTCCACGAATGCGCCGAAGTCCTGAATCGAATCCTTCCATCCCAACAGCCGGTTCGAGCTCACGCTCGCCTGTTCGAACTCGGCCCAGTCGGCCCAGCTCGGGATCGCCCAGATGAGAATGGCCTCGGCGTCGGACCGCATCGCCACCGAGAACGCGCCGACCAGCGACAGCCCCAGATCCTCGTACGCCTCGGCCCCTTCGTGCGCGACGGCGTTGAGATACTCACCGGCCTGGCCCGGACTCACCGTCACCAGCTCGTGCGCGTACACCTCACCCTGCACGCCGTCGGCGACGAGTTCGTCGATCGTCGGGCTCCAGACCGCCGGCACGAGGATCCGGTCGATGCCACCACGCCGCAGGTCCGCGGCCACCCCCCACCATTCGGCCAAGGACGGATCCTGAGTCCGACCGCCCGAAAACTCATGTTCAAAGTTGTCGACGAGGCCGCTCCAACCGTGGAGCTCCCACAGGTTGACCACCTCGGGCCACCGGCCGGTCGACCCCACGGTCGCCCAGACGCCGAAACACAACTGGTCACGTTCCTCGCGGGCGACGGGGCACCAATTCGCAGTCATGTGATGCATGTAGCGAGCCCGGTTGTGGCCGATGATGTCGATGAACTCGTGGATGTAGACCTTCTCGTTCACGGTTGGCTCCACCATCGGTCGCGAACCGACAACCTATATTGCCGAACTCAACCGCCAACTTCTCCGGACGGACCCATGATCACCGAACGCGAACCCGACCTGTCGATCACGAGCGGAGCGTTCTGGGGTCGGAATCCACACGCGGAGCTGCAGTGGATCCGCCATCACGATCCGGTGTATTTCGACGAAGCATCCGGGGTCTGGGGCATCAGCCGGTACGACGACATCAAGGCCATCGAATCAGACCCCGTCACGTTCTCGAACGCCGGAGGGATCCGGCCCGAAACCGGTCCGATCCCGATGATGATCGACATGGACGACCCCGAGCACCGGATGCGTCGCAAGCTCGTCGCTCGCGGGTTCACCCCGAATCGGGTCCGCCAACAGGAGCCCGGAATCCACACCTTGGTCCACGACCTGATCGACGAGGTGTGCGAGCAGGGTGAATGCGATTTCATCTGGGACATCGCCGCATGGATTCCCCTGATCATGATCGGCGACGCACTCGGGGTCGAGGTGGAGGATCGCGCCACCCTCATGCGCTGGTCCGACGACCTGCTCCGCGGATTGGGGACCGAGAACCTCGAGCTCCTTCTCGCCGCCGGCGAGGCCTTCAACGGCTACACCCAATACGCGACTCGGGTCATCGAAGACCGCCGTACCTGTCCACGCGACGATCTCATGAGCATCCTCGTGCATGCCGACGTCGACGGAGACCGCCTCGATTCCGATTCGATCCTGCATGAGTCGCTCCTGATCCTGATCGGCGGCGACGAGACCACCCGCCACGTCATGTCCGGTGGCGCGTATCAGCTCCTGACCCATCGGGATCAGTGGGATCGGCTCCAGGCGGACCGGTCACTCATCGTTCCGGCCGTTGAGGAGATGCTGCGCTGGGTCACGCCGATCAAGAACATGGCCCGCACCGCCACCCGCACCGTGGAATTCGGTGGCAAGACGATCGAGGCCGGGCAGAAGCTCCTGATGCTCTACCCATCGGCGAATCGCGACGAGGCACACTTTCCCGACCCGCACACCTTCGACATCGAACGCACCCCGAACGACCACGTGGCGTTCGGGTTCGGCACCCACTTCTGTCTCGGGAGTTCACTCGCCCGACTCGAACTCCGCGCCCTGTTCAACGTGTTGCTCGAACGGCTCCCCGATCTGCATCTCGTCGATGACACCGAGCCCGCCCATCGAGCCGCCAACTTCGTGAGTGGGTACGAAGGCATGAAGGTGGCGTTCACACCGACCGCCCGCCGCTCACCCGCGGCCTGACTCAGTCGTCGTCGCGGATGGTGACCACACCGGTGTTGTCGATCACCGTCGCGTTGGTCGCGGAGTTGACCACGATCTGGAAGCTTTCGGTTCCTTCCGACGCCGTGTCGGAGAGGATCGGGATCGAGAGGTAGACGAACCGAGCGTTGGCGGCGATCTTCGTATTTGCCGTCTTTTGGGTGAAGTCGTTGCCGGCCGTGGCACTGCCCGCGACCGTGGACCAGTTGATCATGACGTCCGAGGTCGCCGGCTGGGTCAGCGCGATCGGCACGATGAGCGTGCGGTTCCCGCCATCGCCTTCCACCAGTAGTGAATCCGAGACGGCGAGCCGGATCCCCGAACCCGGGTCGTCGTTCACGATCGTTCCGGTGCCCCGTTCTCGATGGTTCTCACCGCCATCGACACCCGCAACGGCGACATACATCAACTCGTTACTTTCGGGAGTCGCATCCGGTCGCACCACCGCGCTCACCATCTTCAACACCTGGGTGCCGGTAAAGGTCACCTTGCCTTTCGTGGTGACGAAGTCGTTGGTGCTCGCGCTCCCTGGTGCCGTAGTCCAGTAGACGGTCACCGAGTTCCCCGCACCCGGCGCGCTCGAGAGCGAGAGCGGGAACCGCAGCAGCCGAGTCGCCGATGAACCTTCGATGATCGACGCATCGCCGATCGACACTTCCGGCCCGGTGATCACTCCGGGATGAGCGATATCCCAGTCTCGCGCCGCAGTGTCCCAGACCGATCGGTTGGTCGTCACCGTGAAACACGCGGGCAACGACCCCGGAAATGCACCCGGCCCCAGCCAGACCATGGTGTTGTTGGAGCAGGTGACGGGATATCCCGTCGGCAGGTTAAGGCTCTGGTGATTCGTGTCCTGGTCGGCGCGAAACACCGTGTTGGAGATGTCGAGCTTGGGACTCACCGGCGCGTTGTCATCCCATTTGAAGAACCCGCCGTGGCCACCGGCATCGCCCGAGTAGACCGTCGGCATCGCTTGGAGCCGGATGAGCGAGTTCCGAATCGTCACCGTGTTGTCCTGGCCGACCTGGGTATCGCCCGACGCGCGCCGGGCCGAGATGCCGACGTAACAGCCGTCGAGATACGAGTTGTTGATCGTTCCGCTCACCAGGCGGTCGTTCTCGATGCAGTCGTCGTGGATGTAACCGAGGTAGGCGTCGTTGATCGTGAACCCGTCGGCGTTGTCGCGGATCCGGATACCGTCGCCGTAGTTGAAGATTCGCGGGCGATTCAACGTGAAGTTCGATCCGCTCACGCCGAAGCCGTTGTTGCCGTGGTACGTGTTCCACGTCGTGCTCACGGGGAACGTGCCCTTGATCCGGCCGCCATCCCAGCAACTGTCGGCGGTCGAGTCGAAGTAGACCGGATACGACGTCGTGCCGGTCCAGGTCGCGGTGTCGGCGTTGACCCGTTCGTTCGCGCTCAGGGTCGAGGTGAAGGCGGTCTGACTACTGGAAAGGGTCCGGGTCGGCGAGGCCGAACACGGTCCGACGGCACCGACCGGTCCGGAGCCAGTGAAGACCGACGTTGCACTCACCACCGCGGCCACGCCGACGATCCCCAAGACCCGCCGTGCCTTCATTGCACTCCCCCCGAGCCACTGGCCTCGATCACCGCCGCGACGATCGCCGCGACACCGGTGTCATCGAGCCCCCCGACCTGCAGGACTGCAGGAGTGACTCCGGGTGAATATACCAATTGGTCGAAGAGGGCGCCCAGGAGCGTATTGCCGTACTCGAGTTCGGCGACTCGGGCCGCCGAATCTCCGCCTTCCAACCGGCTCTGACGAAGTCCTCGGGCCTCGAGGCGGGCCGCCAGCACCGGGATGGGCGTGTCGACCCGGACCAGCAGATCGGCTCGATCGGCCGGATCGCTCCGGGCCAGGTCCAGAACGCAACCGGCATCGGCCCGGAGGGCCGCCGACCACCATTCTTGGAGCGGGCCTTGGTCCATGACCGAGACCCCCGGCCGTCGGCGAGCTCGTCGCAACGCGTGCCGCACCACCAACAGATTGGCGGGTCGAGCCAACTGGTCTCGGCGATCGGCCTGGTCGCTACGAAACGCGACACCGCGCACGAGCCGGGCCGCACCCGGTTCCCGGGCCCCGGCCGCGACTGCCAAGGCCTTGCGCCGGATCCGATCCGCACGACGGGCGTCGGGCCCGATCGGAGCCATCACCTCCGCGGTCGGCACGCCGCGAAGTCGGAGTTCGGCGACGACCCGGCGCGCCATCGTCGACTTTCCCGAACCTGGGAGCCCGCAGAACTCGACGACGTAGCCCATGTCCGAACGGAGGGTTAGAGCCGCGACCAGATCGCGCGCCGGATCGTGGCCAGCACCTTCTCGGGTGGCTGGGTGCCGTCGACCTCGACCGCGCCGAAAAGCGAACCATCGAAGGTCAGGGCCCGCACCAACTCGATCCGATGGGCCAGATAGTCGCGGCCATCCTCCGGACGTCGCTGCGCCGCCGTATCGACGTCGACGTCGAGCCGGATCACGATGTCGGGCGGGAACCGACGTACGAGGTCGTACGGGCGCAGCTCGTACGCGGCCAACGAGCGCTGGATGGCGTTGCCGGTCGCCCAATGCGTGAGACGCGGGCCGTCGAGTTCGCCCGGGAACTGCATCTGGGGCCAACGGTCACAGATCACCACCATGCCCCGAGTCCGCGCCTTCATGATGTGGCGCAACTTGCGCGACTTCTCTGAGGCCAACGTCAGCGCCCAGATGGCCTTGGCTCCTGACATCGCCGATGGGTGGTCGGTGCCGACTTTGGCTTTCTTCGCAATCGTGTTCCGATCACGCGAGGTCCCGAACACGAGATCACGGACCAGCTTCATCGGCTTCCGCAGCAGCGACGACGAGCCGTCGCCGGAGCCGAGATACATCGGATACACGTCGAGCTTGGGGGCGAGGAAGGCACGCGTCTCGCCGACCATGGTCGATTTCCCCGAACCGTCACAGCCCACGAACGCCACGATGAGCCCACCGCCGGTACCGCCGCGACCCTTCAAGACCGGGCGGGGCACGAACTTGCGCGAGATTCCCCGCATCGCCCACGCCGCCTCCCGATTCATCCGCCGCGAGAAGGCGGCCGGACCTCGAGAACTCGTCTGGCTCGAGAGGCAGCGCAGGACGACCCGGCGGAGCCGGTAGAGCTGCGCGGTGCCCGGGCTCTGGTCGAGACAGGCTGCGATCGCCCGGCGGCCGGCCGGCCCGAGGAGCTGCTCGCTCATGGTCAAGACGTCGTCACGATTCGCGCGCGCCATGAGGAAGGTCAGCTCCGATCCCGGCCCGCTGGAGCCGCGAATCATGTCCCGGCCCCGCAGCTTCAACGCATACCGGGTCAGGAGCAGCACGACCTCGACGGCCGGAGCCGTAACCCACACCCCGGAGGGGTCGAGCACGCGGCTCTCGAGCACGGTTCGTTCCCACGGCAGGCGGAATCGCTTGTTGTGACGCTCACCCGCAGGGATTCGGTAGTGCACGTGGAAATGCACCATGCGCGCCGACTCATCGTCGATGCCGAGGAAGTCTTCGAGGCCGACGTCGTTGCGGGCGTTGGCCACGCGGCCGCGGCGACACGACAACTCGGCAAAGACCGCATAGACGTCATCAATCGCCGCCGGGTCCACGAGGATGTCGAGATCGGTGTCGGCCGAGATCGCCGCCGCCAGATGATCGTTGCTCTTCCAATGGCAGTAGGCCACGCCACGCTCGTCGAATCGACGCAGCACCTCCATCACCAGACTCACGGTTTCCACCTCCGCATCATGCCGGAAGTTCCATCGGCACATCCGCCGAAGACTTTCGCGATCGGATGACATTCACCATCCACCGGCCGTCGTCGCCGAGCACGGCATCAGGTCGAATCACCCACGCGGCGCCGAGCACCGCCATTGCACTCAACGCCCCACCTGCGCACACGACCAGGTTGGCGGTCTGACCACCGAGGTCGAGCGAACGCAACCAGAGCACGGCCGGCACGCTCACGCCGGCGACCAATACCGAGAGTCCCAGTCCTCGAAGCTGGCGACCCGCAAACCGTGACCACGAAATGTGGGCCGTTGCGAGACTCAGGTGCGCCATCAACAGGTAGTTGAGGACGATGGCGCCCGTCACGCCGGCGGCAACCCACCCGAGTCCGAACTGGGACCCGATCAACGCACCGGCGATCACGGCGACCGCGTAGGCCGCCTGGCGCCAGGCTCGCCGATAGACGGTGCCCATTGCGCGAGCGAGTGAGTCGCTGATCTTGTAGCTCGTGCGGAACAGCAGGCCCCCCGCCATGATCTGGAACGGCAGGATCACGTCGTCCCACTTGGGACCGCCGCCCAGCAGGAGGTGGATGATCTCGGGGGCGAGCAGCACCGCCAACACCGAGGCGGGCAGCGTCAGCGTGGCGACCAGCGAGATGCCGCGCAGGTACGCCGACGCGACCCGATCGAGGTCCTCCTGGAAACGCGAGATCACCGGGAAGATGACTCGGTCCATCACTTGGCCCAGCATCTGGGCCGGAAAGGCCGCTAGCGCGTAGGCGTTCTTGTAGACGCCGAGCGCGACCGAACCCATCTGGTTCCCGACCACGCTGTTGTCACCATTCAGCGCGGCAAAGTTGAAGGCGCGCGCCGCGGTCATACCCCCGGCATAGACGATGAGGTCCTTGGATTCGGCGCGGCGCGGCCGCAACGATCGAGGGTGGGACCGCCGGATGACCAGGATCCCGGTGAGGAGAGCGGCCTGGGCCAACTGCGCGATCACGATCGACCAGACCCCCACGCCGGCGACCGCCAGCGTCACCCCGACCAGCGCGAACCCGAAGAAGTAGGACACCGTCTCGGCAATCGCGATCGACTTGAAGTCCAGGTCGCGTTGCAGCATCGCCATCGCGACCACACCCGGCGCCTGCAAGAGGAACACGAAGGCCAGACCCTGGGTGACCTCGGCGAAGTCGGGTTGGTGGAAGAAGCTCGCGATGAGCGGAGCCGCCACGTAAACCACCGCGGTCATCCCCGCGCCGGTGATCATCGACAGTGCGAAGGCAGTTCGGATGTGCTCGTCGGTGAGGTTCTGCCGCTGAATGACCGCCGGACCGAAGCCGGCCTCGGTGAAGAGCTGGCCGAAGGCGATCACGATCAGCGCGGCACCGACCAATCCGTTGTCGGACTTCGACAGGTATCGGGCGAAGACGATGACGACCAGGAACTGTCCGACGGCCTGTGATCCGAATCCGAGGCCCGACCACACCATGCCGCCCAGCGCGTGGCGCGCGGTACTTCCCTTCGCGGTGGTCGGGGGCGGTGCAGCCGGGGTCGAGTCGCTCACGCGTCCACGAGCTCCCGCGCGCGTTCGGCGCGCCGCGCCTGCTCCGCGGCGACGAGTGCGAGCGGGAGGAACAACCAGAAATGCCGGTAGTGCCACGTCTCCCGAAAGAAACTTCCGAGGATGTAGGCGATGACCATCGCCCGGGCGGCCGAGCGCTCCGGCGCGAGTCGGAGGAGTACGAACCACATCAGGAAGAGTCCGAACAGGCCGATCACACCGCGTTCGACGAGATACGCCAACGGTTCAGAATGCAGCTCGGTCTCGAGCGTGTTGAGGTCGAGACCCCGTACCGACCCCGGGCCGACGCCCAGTGGTGCGTCCGGAATCTTGCTCCAGGCCTCCTTCCACACCTCGATCCGCAGGCCACCGCTCCGGTCGAACCGGGCTTGGTTGAACCCGCTCTTCTGCTCGCTGGCGGAGACTTGCATGAACGCAAAGATGCCGACGACGACCACGAACAGGATCGGCACGACGGCAATCGCCCGTCGACCGCGCATCCCGACTCGTACGCGGTCGAGATGGGTGATTGCGAGATATCCAAATCCGACACTCAGCTGGAGCATCGACCCGAACGACGCCGCCGACAACAAGCCCGCGACCGCGAACGCCATGACCGATCCCTTCACCGCCCAGCGGAACGGCGCCATCGACCAACACAGGACGCCCATGGCCAAGAGGTTGGCGGCGACATTCGGGTTCGGGAAGGTCCCACTGGCTCGCAGTTCGTCGCCACCCGAGTTCGCGAGCTGCACTGCGGCGAAGACGATGCAGATCGCCAACGCCCCGTAACAGAATCGGACCGCCGTTTCACCCCCGCGCCGCAGGATGTCGATCGCCGAGAGGAACACGAGCATCGTCGCGACATCGCGGACCAAGTCCCCGATGATCCAGGCGCGAATCCCGGCGTACAGCGACCCGATGAGCGCACCGAGCACGATCAACAGGGCCGGTACCGCGATCTGGCGCGCGACATCCCGCGCCAGCCACTCCGAACGCGCCATGTGCAACATCGACGCGACAATCGTCGCACCGATCACCAGATCGGTGAGCACGATGTCCGATCCGATCTTGGGAAACAGCAACGACACGAGCACGATCGAGAGCCCGAGCAACAGCGTCGCCAGCGGCGCGGTGGCGATATACCGCAACCACTCGCGCCGGGTCCGGAGCGAAACCTCAGCCGGCACGACGAGCCTCCGCGACGACCTCGTCGATCACCGATCGATACCGAGCATGAATCACCGTCGGGTCCCAGGACGACACATCGACCCGCCGGACTCCCGCCGCATCCGATCGCAAGGCGTTCACAACGCCGTCGGCCGCACCCTCGAGGTCGCCGATGTCGACGACCTCGCCGAATGCGCCGAGCCCGACGAGCTCGCGAGCTCCGTCCACGTCGTAACTGACGAACGGGATCCCCGCGGCGGCGGCTTGGATCAGGACTTGCGGCAGGCCCTCGGCATCGCTGAGCAGCACGACCACATCGGCGCGCCACACCAAAGGTTCGGTGGGCGACACGTACCCCAAGATCGCGACCGATTCCTTCAGCCCGGCGGCATCGACCGCCCGCTGCAGCGACTCCCGCAACGGCCCGTCGCCAGCAACCGCGAGGAATGCATCGGGTATCGACGCGTGCACCCGTGCCAGCAACGGCAACAGATCCAACGGGTGCTTGCGGTCTTCGAGTGCACCGAGGCTGACCACGACGGGACGGCCTTCCGGGATCCCGGGGACGGGCGGTACCTGGGCGGGACGCACGGCCGGCAGGGTCGCCGCCGACCGAACGATCGTGAGCTTGGTGGAAGCCACCCCTGCCACCTCGAACCGGCGGGCGAGATCTGCGCCCACCACGACATACCGCGCCGTGATCGGGGCCAACAACCGTTCGATCGTCCGAAATATCGTGCTCTCGACCCGGCCGTAGCCCGGCCCGAAGTTCGCCATCGAGAGTGAGTGCACCACGGGGACCCGGCCGCTGATTCGCGCCGCCACCCGACCGATCACGCCGGCCTTCGACTGGTGGGTCACCACGACATCCGGTGCGAACCCCGCCAGGCGCGCCCTCACTGCGCCTATGGCACGGACGTCGTTCCAAGGACTCGGAGCACGGACCAATCGCGGTTCGACCAGGACCGGAACTCCCAACTGACTCGCAGCCAGGTCCGCGTCGGAGTCTTCGCCCACCACGACCACGTGGTCGGCGTCGGGGTGCGCCGCGATGAGGTCCCGGATCCGCTGCTCGGATCCGCCCCGGCGGTAGCGCGTCGCGAGATGAAAAACTCGCGACCGGCGCGCCAGTGAAGTCATTGCTCAGCCCGCCGAAACTCCGGTGGCTCGGGAGATCGTGGTCGCGCTGGCAGGACCCGGACGCGCCGGGTCGACCAGCACTCCGAGCACCGCGCCACCGACGCGGCGAAGACGGGTTCCGGCCCGCTCGGCATCACGCAATCGAGTCACTCCGTGCTGGGCGATCATGACCGTGGCGTCCGCGAGTTCCGCCAGGATCAGGGTCGCGGGTTCGATGCTCGGCGACGGCGCCGCGATGACCACGTACTCGCACTGCTCGGTGAGGCGACGCAGGACCGTGCGGGCGCGGGCGACGGTGAGCTCGCCGACCGCGATTCCGTCGTCGAGCACGCGCAACCGACCACCGGTCTGCTGTTCCTGCACGACCGAGAGACGGGCGCGTGGCACCGGCGCTTCGAGCTCGTCATCCGTCGCAGTGTGGGCGACGCCCCGGCACGCGGCGTAGACAACTCGCGCACCAGACTCGGCGATCGACTGAGCGACAAGGCGGGTGGTGCCCTCCGGGGCCGGCCCGTCCACACCACACAGGACCACCACGTTGGGCTTGCCCCGGCCCAGCAGATGGACGAGCTGCAATCCGACTTCGTCGATAGTCGCGCCCGCGCCGGTCACGACACCGCGGGGCACCGCACCACTCCGGCCCGGCAGGACTCCGAGAACTCGGGCGCCCGCCCGCCGCGACTCACTGACGTCGCCACTGTGGAACCGGCCGACGAGTTCTTCCCGGCCGTACACGATGGCCGCGGCAATCAGGACCGCAGCCAGACCACCGAGAATCGCCCAACTCAACGGCTTCGGGAAATCCGGATCCGCGGGAAGGGTCGCGCTCTCGTAGATCTCGAGCCCGCCGTCGACCGTCGTCGATGCAGTCCGCTGCTGCGCGGCAGCCTGAAGCGTTTGGGTCAGTTCGGCGTTCTTGGCCTCGAGCCGTGAGGTGAGCGTCGCGTACTGACTACTGGTCGCCGCGACGCCGGCACGATCGGCGTTGAGCTTCGCGACCTCACTCTCGAGCTCGTTGGCGCGCTGGTCGTTGGCCTTCGCCCGACGGGCGAGGTCGGCCTGCACCTTGTCGCGGCGGTCACTGACGACGATTCCCGCGGTGACGTCGGCCGCTTGCTGGGCCAACGACGGCGACGTCGCGGTTGCGTCGACTCGGATGAGGGGTGACGCTTCTAACCCCGTCGAGGCCACCGACTTGACGTTCTTGAACTCGGCGCCGAGCTTCGCTTCGAGCGCGGTGCGCAGCGGCGGGGACTCGAGCGTGAGAATCACTGCCCGCTGTTCTTTCGAGAGGTCGACCTTGCCGCCGTCGGTGACGAAGACGTTCTGCGCGGCGTCGTTGATGCGCACCCAGGCCACCGACGAATACCGCTTCTGGAGCAGACTGCTGCCGGCGTAGATCGCGGCGAAGGCGACGATGAAGACCGCGAGCAGAACCAACCCACGTCGGCGCAGGACCCGGACCACCCCGCCGAGACCCAGTTCGAAGCGCGTCGAACCGCCGAGACTCTCGAGGTTGCGTTCACGCCGTCCTGGCTCGATGGATTCGCCCGCAGGGATGAGATGATCGTCGATCATCTCAGTATGCACCACCCCGCGACGGCCGGAGGACGCGGAGGAACGTACGGGCGATGATCGCAACGTCACCGCCGAGGCTCTGGCCGAACGCGTACTGAACATCAAGTGCGACACGGGTCGAATAGGTCACGTCGTTGCGGCCCGAGACCTGCCACAGACCGGTCATTCCTGGACGGGCACTGAGGACGATCGGCATGTACTGGCCGTACCGCCGCATCTCGTCTTCGGTGATGGGCCGGGGTCCGACGAGGCTCATCTCGCCCTTCAACACGTTCACCAGCTGCGGGAGTTCGTCGAGTGACGTCTTGCGAAGGAAACCCCCCACCCGGGTGATCCGGGGGTCGTCCTTCAGCTTGAAGGTTCGAGCGAACTCGTCGGCCAGAATCGGGTCCGAGGCCAGCAGGTCCGCCAGCCGACTCTCGGCATCTTCGACCATGGTGCGCAGCTTGAAGCAACGGATCGTCGAGCCGCCGCGGCCCACGCGCTCCTGCCCATAGAAGGCAGGCCCTCGGGAGGTGAGTCGGACGAGTCCGGCCAAGAGGAGCAGTACCGGTCCCCAGATCGGCGCCGACGCGGTCACGGCGACGAGATCGAACGCGCGCTTGCATCCGCCGCGCGCGGCTCGTGGCACGACGGTGACCGCCGGCGGGACGGTTTCGCGAATGGGCGCGTCGACCGAAACCAGATCGACCGAGCGAGCGCGCTCGTCCATCGTGCGCAGATCGATGACCACCTCACCGGAGGCGGCGTCGACGGTGATGACGCCGGGCAGGTCGTCCGGTTCGAGGTCGGGCAGAGTGTCGCTGTCGCGATGCACGACGAGGCTGGCGCCAGCACGGCCGCGGAAGCGCCGTCGCCGGAAGCGTTCACTGATTCTCTGATCGAGATCGGGATACACGCCGCTCGCCATGGAGCCTCCCCGCCCCTTTCCATCCAGATCGACCGATTCACGTCGGTTTGCGTGACTGACCGGCAAGAAAAACCCAGCCGTTGTCCCCGCGCCCCCTGCGAACGAGCGATTGCCTCCGTAATTCCAGGCTCGAAGCGACCCCGGAAGAAGGCTGAACCTAACACCCAAAAGGGACCTTCACAATTGTTTCCGGACACTTTGAGTCGTGCGACCCACTCAAGGGATCGCGCATAGGTCGTCGATACCAGTCCCGCACCTGGAACTGCTCACTCACGGTGGCCAGTGGAGCGCGAGATCCACCGCTACCGCAGAACGACGACCCAAGGAGTCCTTCCGATGCCTTCCACCCGCCGTCACCGTGTCATCACCGCGCTGAGCGTGATGATGCTCGTGCTCAGCGTTCCCCAGCTTGCCGGCGCGCGATCCACATCGTCGCGCCCCGAGGCGAAGGCGACGAGCCACCGTCAAAGCTCCAAGCGTCATTACCACTCACACCACCACAGGCACGGCCGCCTCCACCACAAGCACAAGCACCACCACAAGAACCACCACCACTCCACGTCGTCGTCCAGCAGCACGACGACCACCACGACCCGGCCCCGGCCCGAGCCCACCACGACCACCACCACCAAGCCCCGGCCCGAAGCAACCACGACCACCACGACCCGGCCCCGGCCCGAGCCCACCACGACTACCACCACCAAGCCGCAGCCCCAGCCCACCACGACCACGACCACCAAGCCGCAGCCCGAGCCGCAGCCGCAGCCGGGTCTCCGGAGCGAGTGTCTCACCCGGACCCCGCTCGAGGCAGTGACGAGCAGTCAGGACGCTCGGTTCAAGCCATCGCTCGACTCCGCGATGGCCGTCGACGCCCGCACCGCGAACTGGACCCAGGTCGACGATTGGCCGGTATCGGTCACCGGCTCCGCGCCGCTCTGTTGGAACGGTGGCCGGATCATGGGCACCTACGGCTCCGCGACCTTGTGGGAGACCTTCCACCACACCGGTGGATTCAGCTTCAACAACCCGAACTCGATCATCGAGAACGTCCGGGTCCACAACTACGGAGACAGCATCAACGTCCGCGAGGGTGCGACGAACTGGCAGGTCCGGGCCGCGCACACCACGATGACCCATGACGACTGCCTGCAGAACGACTACCTCACGTCGGGAGTCATCTCCGACTCGTTCTTCGACGGGTGTTACGTCGGGATCTCCACCCGGCCGTCGTCGAACAACTCGTCGTCGGACGGGCGGACCGAGACCGTCACCCTGAAGGGATCGTTGCTCCGGCTCCAGCCGATGCCGACGGTCTACAAGGGCCCCGCGCCCGGCCACGGTGGCTTCTTCAAGTGGGACGACACCGGTCGGTCGCCGAAGCTGGCGCTTCTCAACAACGTCTTCCGAGTCGATCAGACCCCGAACCACGGCTCGCTCGGCTTGCCGAGCGGGTACAAGGTGACCTGTTCGGGCAACACCATCGTCTGGCTGGGATCCGGCGCATTCCCCGAGGCCGCCTCGTGGTTGGCCCAGTGCCCCGACACACGGATCGTGACCTCGGTCTCGGCCTGGGACGACGCCGCGGCGATGTGGAACGCCTCGCACTGAGCCCACCGAGAGACGGACCACGGTGTCGCCCCCAACCCATAGGTTCGGGGCGGCACCCCGTCAAGCCACCAACGGTTTAGCGGCGCGAGGCCCGTGTGGTCAATAGGGCC
>JANLRZ010000067.1:0-54919 GCA_031362155.1 Acidimicrobiia bacterium
CGTGCGGCGGCGGGTCGAGGCCGGCGATCCCGGGTTCATCCAGATGTGGGAGGCGATGGGCGGGGCCGAGCGCTTCGATCGCCGCGCCCGCTGGTGGCAGGACGAGCAGGCGAGCTTTGCCGCGGCGATGGGCTGAGGTCGGGCATCCGGTCTGACCCAGCACCAGGACCCAACGAGCGGTGGAAGTCCGGGCAAGAAAGATGCGTATTTCCTGGGGTTTTGGGTTGACAAACGAATATATGTTCGTATAGTTCCAGTCATGGAGTTCGAGCCCTCTGCGGGGATTTCGGGAGAGATAGCCGAGCTGAATCCGGTGCGTGCCCTGCGCCGCCACGTCGATCGAGTGGCCGAGATCGACCCGGCACTGATGACCGATGGTGAACTGGCCGACGAGCTGGTTGCGCTGCGGACCCAGGCCGATCGCATCGAGTCGGTGCTCGCGGAGATGACGATGGTCGCGAACCGTCGCGCGGTCGGCCTCGCCGACGGATATCGGTCGACACCGGCGTGGGTGCGGTGGAAGACCGGCCAGAACTTGACCGATGTCCGGCGGGTGGAACGGCTCGGTCAGGTCGCCGAGTTGCTGGCGGAAACCGGCCAAGCCTGGCGCGCGGGGGAGATCACCTCGCAGGCGGTGGACCTCATCGCGCGGGCGCGGGTTCCGGGTGCCGACGACGAGTTCGTCGCCTCGGAATCGGAGTTCCTCGAGCTCGCTCGGCGGGGTGATCACCCATCGCTGCGAATCGCCACGGAACATTTCGCGAAGTGTGCCCGAGCGGATGGGACTCCGCCCGAGGTCGTCGACGGAATCACGTTGGCCGCGGTCGGGGACGCAACCGTGGTGCGGGGCGAGATGCACGGCACCGCAGCCGAGACCCTCAAGCACGCGCTCGACGTCTTCACCCGGCCGCCGTCGGAACACGACAGTTTGACGCCGAGTCAGCGGCGCGCCGAAGCACTGGTCCGTATCTGTGAGATCGCGTTGCGATGCGGCACTGAGGCCGAAGGCGCGAAGCCATCGGTGTCCTACGTGATCCGTCGCCCCGATGCCGGCCGGCCCGGCCTGGCCGAAGGGCTGTTTGGTGCTGTGCTCGATCCCGGTGAGCGGGAGAGGGTGCTGTGCGACTGTTCGATCAGCCGGGTGGTACTCGGGGCCAAGAGCGAACCCATCGATGTGGGTCGTTCATCACCCACATGGCCGGTGGCGATTCGCAAGGCGATCATCGCCCGAGACCGATGTTGTCAGTGGCCGGGGTGTGAGATGCCCGCGCGCTGGTCCGATGTGCACCACGTCCGGTCCTGGGAAGCCGGCGGCGATACTTCGGTCGCGAACGGTGTGTTGATGTGTCGGCGACATCACACGTTTCTGCACGCGCATCGCAACTGGAGGTTCACCTTCGACGATCAGCAGTTCCGTGCCTATCGACCGGATGGTTCCGAACTCGTGCGCGAATGCATGGGATGGAAACCGCTGATCCTCGCGACGTAGCTCGCCCTCAGTCGGTGGCCCACGCGCGGGCGCGGTCGACGGCGCGGTGCCAGGTGGCGAGTCGGGTGTCGACCTCCGCGGCATCCATGGCCGGAGTGAACGATGCTTCCTCGCGCCAGGCGCTCGCTGCTTCGGCCGGGGTTGACCACACGCCTTCGGCGATGCCGGCGAGATAGGCGGCACCCAACGCCGTGGTCTCCTGGACCACCGGTCGGCGGACGGTCACGCCGAGGACGTCGGCCTGGAACTGACACAACAGGTCCATGACGCTCGCACCGCCGTCGACCCGGAGTTCGGAGAGCTCGGTGCCCGACGCGGCGCGGACCGCGGTGACCACGTCGGCGGTCTCGTAGGCGATCGCCTCCACCACCGCACGTGCAATTTGCGCGCGACCGCTGCCGCGGGTGAGGCCGAGCACGGTGCCGCGCGCGTACGGGTCCCAATAAGGCGAGCCGAGGCCGGTGAAGGCGGGCACGAACATCACGCCACCGGAGTCGGGCACGCTGGCGGCGAGTGGTCCGATCTCGTCGGCCCGTTCGATGATCTGGAGTTCATCGCGGAGCCATTGAATCGCGGCACCGGTCACGAAGATCGCACCTTCCATGGCGTAGGTGGTCTCCGAGCCGATCTGCCAGGCCACCGTGGTGAGGAGTCCGTCGACCGGGACCGGGGCGGCGGGGCCCAGGTTGACCAGTACGAACGAGCCGGTGCCGTAGGTGTTCTTGGCCATCCCGGGAGAGAAGCAGGCCTGGCCGAACAGCGCGGCCTGCTGATCGCCGGCCATGCCCGACACCGGGACCGTGAGCCCGGCGGCCGCCCCGGGATCGGTGAGCGCGAACCGACCGCTCGTGGGGAGGACCTCGGGCAGGCACGACATCGGCACACCGAAGAGATCGCACAGCTCGGGCGACCAGGTGCCGGCGTGAATGTCGTAGAGGAGGGTGCGGCTCGCGTTGGAGGGCTCGGTGGCATGCATCGTGCCGCCGCTGAGTTTCCAGAGCAGCCACGAGTCGACCGTTCCGAACGCGAGGTCCGCATCGGGAGTCACGCCGCCGGTGGTGAAGAGCCAGTGCAGCTTGGTGGCGGAGAAGTAGGAATCGAGGACGAGGCCGGTCCGGGCGCGTATCAGGGGTTCGTGACCGGCGTCGCGCCATGCATCGCAGGCGGCGGCGGTGCGGCGGTCCTGCCAGACGATGGCTCGGTGGAGCGGTCGGCCGGTGCTGCGGTCCCACACGACGGTGGTCTCGCGCTGGTTCGTGATCCCGATCGCCGCGACGGCCTCGCCGGCGGCGGTGCATTCGTCGACCACCGTCTGGAGGGTGGCAAGCGTCGCGGCCCAGATCTCGTCGGCGTCGTGTTCGACCCAACCGGGCTGGGGGAAGTGCTGTGGGAACTCGCGGTAGGCGCTGCGCACCACCTGGCTCGTCGCGTCGATCGCGAAGGTGCGAACGCCGGTCGTACCGGCATCGATGCCGAGCACGACGGCGCGGTGGGATGAGGCGGTCACGGCCGCGCAGAGTACCGGCGACGGTGCCGGTGTGTGCGGAACGCTCAGGGAACGGGCAGGATGTCGCATCCGGTCGTGACGAAAGGACCTTCATGCGTTTCGGCATCCTCACCGGTGGCGGCGACTGCCCCGGACTCAACGCCGTGATCCGGGCGATCGTGAAGAAGGGCGTGACCGTGCACGGCCACACCATCGTCGGATTCCGTCATGGTTGGCGGGGGGTGATGGAGGGCGAGGTCGTCGACCTCGATCTCGACGCGGTGCGGGGATTGCTACCCCGGGGCGGCACCATCCTCGGGTCGTCGCGGACCAACCCGTTCAAGACCGACGCCGGCGTCGCCCAGGTGCTCGCGACCGTGGAGTCGGAACGACTCGACGCGCTCATCGCGATCGGTGGCGAGGACACGTTGGGTGCGGCCCACAAGCTGGCCGCGGAGGGCGTGCGCGTGATCGGCGTGCCCAAGACGATCGACAACGACCTGTCGGCAACGGAGGTCACCTTCGGGTTCGACACCGCAGTCCAGACCGCGACCGACGCGATCGACCGGCTGCACACGACGGCGGAATCGCACGACCGAGTGATCGTCGTCGAGGTGATGGGACGGCATGCGGGTTGGATCGCGTTGCACAGCGGGTTGGCCGGAGGCGCCGATGTGATCCTGATCCCGGAACTGCCCTTCGACATCGCCGAAGTGTGCGAACGCCTCGAACATCGGTCGCGGCGGGGTGAGAACTTTTCGATCGTGGTGGTGGCCGAAGGTGCGGTCCCGGCGGAAGGAACGATGACCGTGGCGTCGGGGGCGGTCGACGACTTTGGTCACGTGCAACTCGGTGGGGTGGCGAACCAGGTGACGGCCGAGATCCAGGCCCGCACCGGATTCGACACGCGCGTGACGATCCTCGGTCACTTGCTGCGCGGCGGTACTCCGACCGCGTTCGACCGCATCCTCGCGACTCGGTTCGGCATCGCCGCGATCGATGCCGCGCACGACGGTGCGAACGACGAGATGGTCGCCCTCCAGGCCGGCCAGATCGTGCTGGTCCCGCTCGGTGACGCGGTGGGCACGCTCAAGACGGTCGACCCCGCGCTCTACGACCTCGCCACGGTGTTCTTCGGGTAACGCGTTGCGCGCCGGGCGCGCCAGTACCCTGCACGGCATGGACGCCGGCGACGAACCTGTTCGACAAGACGCGCTCGACGACCTCATTCGGCTCTTGGATCTGGAACCGCTCGAAGTCAACCTGTTCCGGGGGCAGAGCCCGGAAGAGAACCGCCAGCGGGTCTTCGGCGGGCAGGTCGCCGGCCAGGCATTGATCGCGGCCGGGCGCACCGTGGACCCGGACCGGGTGTTGCATTCGTTGCACGCCTATTTCCTGCGGCCGGGGGATCCGGACGTGCCGATCATCTATGAAGTGGACCGCATCCGTGACGGCCGCTCGTTCACGACCCGCCGAGTGGTCGCAATCCAGCACGGCAAGGCGATCTTCAACTTCGCCGCGTCGTTCCAGATCGTGGAGGACGGTCCCGACCACGGCGATGCGATGCCCGAGGTGGCCGATCCCGAGACGCTCCCGACGATGCAGGAACGGTTCTGGCCCTACCGCGACAAGTACGGGCCCGAGTTCGCCGAGTGGTCCCAACGGGAACGCCCGATCGATTCCCGGCCGATCGAAGTGCCGGCCTGGCTCGACCACACCCCGCGTCCTCCCCACCAAGACGTATGGATTCGCGCCAACGGCCGACTCCCTGACGATCCGCTCCTCCACGTATGCGTCGTTGCGTACGCGTCGGACCTGACCATTCTCGACACCGCGATGCTGCCCCACGGGTCGTCGTTCACCGATGGTGAGTTCCAGGTCGCGAGCCTCGACCATGCCATGTGGTTCCATCGCCCGTTTCGGGCCGACGAGTGGTTGCTGTACCACCAGCGCAGCCAATCGGCGTCGGGCGCGCGGGGGATCGCCATGGGCACGATCTTCACCCGGGCCGGTGACCTCGTCGTCACCGTGATGCAAGAGGGCTTGATGCGCCCCACCTCGACGCAGTGACCGCGGTGGTGACCACCACCGCGATGCCCGCCCCCGTTCGGGCAACCCCGCGGGTGACGGAATGGCTCGTCGTGCTCGGTGCCGGTGTGCTCCTCGTCCTGGTCTCGACGCGCTTCTCGGCGATCTACTGGTCGCCGCGGGCGGCCCTCCTCTTGATTGCTCTCGGACCGGGGCTGGTCGCCTTGCTGTTCGCGGCTCGATCCGGCGACCGGGCCGCGATTGCCGGGTTGGCGTTCGTGGTCGTCTCCGGGGTGTCGGTGATCGGGTCGCCGGCACCGAAGCTGTCGATCACCGGTCTCTACAACAACGGTGGCGGCTGGCTGCTGATCTGCAGCGTGGTCACCGCGTGGGCGTTGGGGCGACGATTGTCGGCGGTCGCCGGCCGCCGGCTCGGCGATGTGATTCTCGTGGCCGCGGCCGCGAACGCCGTGATGGCGTGGTTTCAGATGTCCCGCCTCTTTGCCCACGCGCTGTTCCGACCACTCGACGGACGCGCCGCGGGATGGCTCGGGAACCCCGTCCATCTCACCGCGCTGTTGGTGGGGGCGTCCGCGTTGCTCGGTCTCCGATGGGCCGAATCTCGTCGACGGACCGGTGATGGGGCGTCGCCGCCGTGGGGGCCGAGCGATTCGCTCACGGTTGGACTGCTGTTCCTGTTCGGGAGTGCCGTGCAACTCTCGGGCGGTCGGACCGGCATCGGCCTGCTCGTCGGGGTGCTGATCTTCGTCGGGTTTCGCGCCGGGATCCGCGCGACCGTGCCGTTCGTCCTCGCCATCGTCCTGGGTCTGGTGATGGCCAACGTGATGTTGCCCTCCGATGGCACGGGCGCCACCGAGCGCGTGAACTCGGTGTCCGGGTCGCTGATCTCGCAGCGGACTGCCCGCTGGGCGATGGCGACCGATGCGGTGCGGGATTCTCCGCTGCTCGGTATCGGCCCCGGCCTGTACCGGCGAGCGACGTCGCCGAACAACACTGCTGCCGCCGCGGCGGCATTCGGCCCCGATCAGCTCAATCGGGAGGCGCACAACATTTTTGTCGAGTACACGACGACGACCGGGATCCTCGGACTCCTTGCGCTCATTGCCTGGTTGGTCCTGGCCTCGCGTCGAGCGCGAGGTCCCCTCGCCGCCTTCGCCTTGGTCGGGGGGCTGAGCCTGCTGTTCCAACCGCTGTGGGTCGGGCTCACCCCGGTCTTGGCGCTGGCGCTAGGTGCCGCCGACGGCCAGATGCCGGTGCCGTTCCGTCGGGTCGGGATGGCGCTGGGTGCGGTGCTGACGACCGCAGGGATCGTGGCCGCGGCGTGGCTGCTCCACGGCGACGCGCAGTTAGCCGACGCGTACCGAACTGGCGACCCGACCGTCACCGCGGCGGCCGCGGATTCGCTCGCGGTCTGGCCGGAACCGATGTTGGCCTCGGCCTGGGCCTGGGCGCATCCGGGGCCGGGCTCGGGCCGGAAACCGGATTGGCGGCGGTCGCTCGCGGCCGATCGGGCTGCAGTCCGGCGCGACCCGTCCGACACCTTGAGTCGGATCGCGCTTGCCGGCGCGGAATTGAAGCATGGCTCGCGATCAGTGGCGCGAGCGGAGTACCTCGAGGCGTTGCGGTGGGACCCGTTCTCGGTGAAGTCGCTCCTGGGGTTGGCCGTGATGGATCAACAGGACGGCCACACCCGGCGGGCAACCCGCCGGTGCGAAGCGGCTCGTGCGGTGGTGCCCGGGCTCAGGTGCCGGGTCTACCTCGCCAATCCGGAGTGAGCGTCACTTCTGTGGGCGGCGCCACTCGGCCATGGCGCGCAACGCCAGGACCGCTACGACCCCCGCGCCGACCACGCTGATGACCGCACCGATGATGGCGCTCAACGCGACCTGGGTCGTGCAGTCGCCGGTGCAGCCGATCTCACCCCACCCGTAGCCGATCACCGCCCCGATGAACCCGGTGATGACGACGCCGGCGTAGGCGAGGAAGAACGCTCGGCGCGATGGGCCGGGGCCGGTGTCGAAGGATTCAGGCACCTGCGGATGGTAACGAGGTCGTGGCACACTGCCGGTATGGCGCCGACCCAGATGACCGTTGCCGGTGCGGTCGTCGAGCGTGATGGCGAACTCCTGCTGGTGCGGAATCGCCGTCGAAACGGGGCCCACGATTGGAGCACCCCGGGTGGAGTCGTGGATCCCACCGATGCGAGCATTGTCGAGGGTTTGGCTCGCGAAGTGCACGAGGAGACCGGGCTGCGGGTGCATGCCTGGGTGGGACCGCTCTACCGGGTCGAGGCGATCGCGCTCGACATGGGCTGGGGCATGAGCTGCGAGGTGCACCAAGCGGTGTCGTTCGACGGCGACATCGTGGTCGATGATCCGGACGGCATCGTGGTCGAGGCCACGTTCGTCACCCCAACGGATGTGCCCACCCGCCTCGACGATTGTTTCCGGTGGGTCCGCGATCCACTTGCCGCTTGGCTCGAAGAACGATGGAGCCCCGACGTGAGTCGCACGTTCACCTACGAGATCCGCGGAACGAGCTTGGCGAACTTCGAAGTCGTCTCCGTTTCCGTGGAGTGAGCGCGCCGGCGATCCTCCACCTCGACCTGGACGCGTTCTTCGCGTCGGTCGAACAGCGGGAGCGTCCGGAGTTGCGAGGACGGCCCGTGGCGGTCGGCGCGAGCGGTGCGCGTGGTGTGGTGGCCGCGGCGAGCTACGAAGCTCGCGAGTTCGGGATTCGGAGTGCGATGCCGTCGGTGCGGGCGCGCCGGGCGTGTCCCGATCTGATCTTCGTTGCCCCGCGCATGGATCTCTACGCCGACGTGAGTCGTTCGGTGATGGCGATCCTGCGGTCGGCGACTCCACTGGTCGAGCCCTTGTCGTTGGACGAAGCGTTCCTCGACGTGCGGGGCGCGGAACGGTTGTTGGGGACGGGACCCGAGATCGGCGCAATGCTCCGCGCTCGGATCCGCTCCGAGCTCGGTCTCGTCGCTTCGGTGGGCGTTGCGGTCACGAAGATGTTGGCGAAGATCGCGAGTGACTCGGCCAAGCCCGACGGGATGTGGGTGGTGGAACCCGGCACCGAACTCGAGTTCCTGCACCCATTGCCGATACGCCGCTTGTGGGGGGTCGGGCCGGCGACCGAACGGCGCTTGGCGAAATACGGGGTCGAGACCGTCGGCGATCTCGCAGCCTTGCCCGAAGCCACGGTGGTGCGATCGTTGGGGGAGGCGGCCGGCCGGCATCTGCACGCCTTGGCGTGGAATCGAGACCCTCGACCGGTCGAGCCTCACCGGGAGACGAAGTCGATCGGCCACGAGGAGACGTTCGCGGTCGATCGGTTCGACCGGAGGGAACTCGAGCAAGAGACCACCCGCATGGCCGACCTGGTCGCGGCACGACTGCGGGCCCACCAACTCGTCGCCCGGACGGTGCAGTTGAAGATCCGGTTTCCCGATTTCACGACGATCACGCGCGCCCACACGCTGCGAAGTCCGACCGACCTGGCCGCGGTCATCGGTGACGCGGCCCGAACGTTGTTGACCGACGTGGAGGTCGAGCGCGGGGTCCGCCTGCTGGGAGTCACCGCGCAGCAGTTCGACCGCGGCGGAGCCGTGCAGGATGCCCTGCCGTTCGACGCACCGGCGGTCGCGCCCGAACAGGCGGCGCTGGAGCGGACCATCGATGCCGTCCGTGAGCGATTCGGCCCGGATGCGGTCGGTCGCGCCGCGCACACGATGGATGGTCGCCTGCGCATCGATCGGCGTGGCAGCCTCTGGGGCCCGGACGACCACCCGACTGCCGAACCGTCGGCGACCGACGAACCAGAGGGAGCGTGATGATGCTGCGCATCGGCTTGATCGGCTGCGGCCACATCGGGACCGTCCACTCCTACGCGTTGGCACAACTCCACACGGCGGGGCTGATCGATGCCGCGGTGACGTCCACTTTTGATCCCGACATGGAGCGCGCCGCTCGGATTGCCGACCATCACGGCGCCACGGCCCACGATCGCTTGGAGGCGGCGCTCGACGAGGTCGACGTCGCGTGGATCTGCACGTGGACCGCGGGGCATGTCGGCGCGGTGGCGGCGGCAGTCGAACGGGACCTCGCGGTGTTCTGCGAAAAACCGTTGGCGCCCACGATCGCGGAATGCCGTTCGATCGCCGACGCGCTCCGTGGGCGACCGCATCAGGTCGGGTTGGTCTTGCGGTATGCACCCGTGTTCGCGTGTCTGGCCGATGCCGTGGCCTCGGGCCGTTACGGCCGACCGATGACGATGGTGTTTCGTGACGATCAGTATTTCCCGATCCAGGGAATGTACGGGTCGACCTGGCGGGCCGACGTGACCAAAGCCGGTGGCGGCACGCTCATCGAGCACTCGATCCACGATGTCGATCTGATGCAGTGGGTGCTCGGTCCGGTCGCGGGGGTTCGGGCACGTACCTCCGAGACCTTCGGCTATGCCGGCATCGAGGATGTGGCGTCGGTCAGTCTCGATTTCGAGTCGGGGGTGACGGGGACGTTGACGAGTGTCTGGCATCAGGTGATGAGCCGGCCGTCGACCCGGCGGGTCGAACTGTTCTGCGAGAACGCACTGCTCTGGACCGAAGACGACTACCTCGGCCCCGTGTATCTCGAGACGTCGGATGGGGTGGAGGAGATCACGGCACTGCCGCCGGAATGGATCGATCGACTCACCGCGCCCGAGGTGTACGCCAAGTCGGTGGCGCAATACGCCGAGCCGACGAAGGGCTTCCTCGATGCTCTGACCAGGGACGGAACTGGTGCGAGCGGGTTTCCCGACGTCGATGCCGCCCTCGCTGCCCACGAGGTCGTGGAGGCCGCGTACCGATCCGCGGCGGCGGGAGGAGCACCGGTTCTGGTGCCCCAGCCGCCCGCGCGTTGAGTGACCCGCCGCGATGCGCGAAGATTGGCCGATGCCCCTCTCCGATGAAGAGCTCCGGATCCTCCACGAGATCGAGGCGAACCTCACCGCGACCGATCCGGCACTGGCCCAACAGGTCTCCGAGACCACGCTCTATCGGCATGCGACTCGGGCCATCAAGTGGGCGGTCATCGGTTTCATCGCCGGCCTGGTCCTGCTGGTGGCGACCTTCGCGAAGGTGTTGGTCCTCGGCTTTGTGGGGTTCCTCATCATGCTTGCGTGCCTGCTCGTCATCGAGCGCAACGCCCGCAAAATGGGGAAGGCCGGAGTGGAGAACATGACCGCGTCGTGGCGGTCTCGATCGGTTGGTGGGGCGTTCGGCTCCGCGTCCGCACGCTGGCGCGACCGGTTTCACCGCGACGATTCGGCCTGATCGCTCCCGAAGTTCAATCGGATCGCGCGCCGCGTGCGTTCACGGAGGCCGACGCCCCCGTTCAGCGTGACCGCGACTTCGTCCGCCGCTGACCAGGCGGAAGCTGACGCATCGGCCGTCGGTGGATGCGCCGAGAACGTGTTCTCGCCGTAGAGCCGCGCGAGCTCGCGTAGTGGTGGGAGTGCCGTCGCGGGCGCGCCGTGTCGTGCGAGGGCATCGACCTGTTCGAGTGGGGTCAACGCCGGGGAGATCGGAAGCCCCGCGGCCGTGGCGGCCGCGAGTGCCTCGGCCCAAGCTCCGGTGATTCGTACCTGCGGCGCCGGGTCGTTCCGTCGCGCTCGGCGCCGACGGCGGCGGCGCAACGTCGACCGCGCCATGACCCCCAGGAAGACGATGGCGCCGAGGGTCGGCAGGGCAATCCACCGGACGGTGTCCAGATCGAACCCGGATCCGGGGCGGCGAGGCTCGGTGGAGACGAGGGATTCGCCTCGGGGCCGGCCGGCACCGGATCCGCCGGCGCTCGTGGGTGTCGAGGTGATGGGCGCACGCGTGGCGGTCGTGGTGGTGGGCACGGGGAGGGCGTTGGATCCGCCGGGAGTCCCGACGCGGTTGTCGGCTTGTCCGGGTTGGTTCCCCGCGGGGGTGGGTTCGAAGGTGCGCCAACCCAGGCCGGCGAACCACACCTCGGCCCACGCGTGGGCGTTTCGCCCGCGGACGACGTACTCGCCCGTGGCGGGATCAGGATCGCCCGGTGTGAACCCGACGACCACCCGGGACGGAAGTCCGTTCGCGCGCGCGAGTCCCGCGAAGGTTGCTGCGAACTGTTGACAGAATCCGCGTCGGAGTCGGAGGAACGCGCCGATCGCCTCGGCGCTGTCGCCCAGGTCGACGTCGAGGTCGTAGGTGAAGGACCCGTCGGTGAAGAAACGCTCCAGCGCCTCGGCCTTCTCGTAGGGGGTGCGCTGACCGGCGGTGATCGCGCGGGCCTGGGTGATGAGGGACTCCGTGAAGTCGGAAGGCAGGGCCACGGCGGCGCGCACGGCGCCGGGCATCCGGGAATCCGCACCGGTCGCGGCGATCTGGGCGGCAGTGGGTGGCGCCTCGACCTGGGAGCGGATCTCATACTCCTGGCCGGTGATCGGGCTCGGTGCGATCATCGTCCCCGAGTCCTTGATGATCCGGGCGTTCCCCATCGTGGTCGCGACCGGGGAGAACGCCGCCGGGACCCAGAGATCGCCGAGACCACGGATCGAGAACTGCTGGCGGATCGCGCCACTCGCGGAACGGGTCCGGAAGACCGACGCGGCATCCGAAGCTTCACTCGAGATGCTCCACGTCGAACCGTTGAATCGGTCGAGGGCGACGAGCCGCCAGTACAACGGTCGCGGCGACGTGACCCGGAACAGCTCGGCATCGCTGCGTGGCCCGAGCCGGGCCCGCAGATCGACGAGTGGACTCACAGTGGTGTAGTCGCCGAGGTCGGTCCCTCCGCCGGTCCCACCGCGATTGCGGTACCGGAGCAACGGTGCGCTGTCGACACCGGGCAGCAGCGGGGTGAGGACGAGGCTCGCGATGATCGCGGCGCTGCCGATGAGCACGGCGCTGCGGATCACGGCGGCGTCCGAGGCGAGCCGACGACCGGTGAACCAGGTCCGTCGTTCGGTGAGTCGTTCGGTGTTCGCGGTGACGACCGCGACGAGCGCAGTGGCCACGTACGCGAACGTCGTGACGATGCGCAGATCATCCGTCCCGAGCGTTCCGGTCAGGACCAGCATGACGAGAGTGGGTCCGAGGGCGCCGAGTGTGGTGTCGGGGCGGCGGGCGAGGTACTCGGCCGCGGTGGCAGTGAACGCCATCGCGATGCCACAGAGCATCACGACGCCGACGCGGGGCGCGACGGGCGCGACCCCGACCCGGAAGACGTTCCAACCGGCGTCGAGGATGTGGCCGACGCGTTCGCCGGTCCGGCCCGTGGGAATCCCGTAGGTGGTGAATGCGCCGGCACTGATCCAGACCAAGGCGAGGAGCGTGACTGCGAGGCCCACGACTGCGGAACGTCCCGGTGACCATCCTCGCCACCGCCCGAAGAAGCCGACCGCGTGGGGCAGCACGGCGGCGACGACCAGGGTAGGGACGAAGCCGGCAGTGCTGAACACTCGACTGAAGGCGAGGGCGGTGGCGAGACTCACCATGGCGAGCGCGGCGGCGGGCACGGCGTGGCGGCCGGCGTCGAAGTGCGACGGGCCCGGCGGGGCGACGGGGGTCGGCGGCGTCGGTCCGGTGGGCGTCACGAGGCGCGCCCGCGTCGGTCACGGGCCCGGCGTCGAGTCATCGCGGTGTTCCAGGCGTCGAGCAAGGCGCCGGGGCGACCGTCGAGGATGGTGACCGATGGGGCCGGGGCGACGTGCTCCGGATCGGTCGTGACGAGGACCACGGGCGCGCCCGGACCGGCCAGTGCGAGGAATCGGCCGACGTCGGTCGGAGAGCCCGTCACGACCACGAGGAGACCGCGCCGGGTGTTGGCCCGGTAGGCCGCGAGCGACGCGGTGGGTTCGGGTTCGGGATCGAGGGCGATCGTGGCCAGCTCGTCGAGGAGCCGGGCCTCGGAACCCGTGTGGCCGCCGGGACCGACTCCGAGTCGGCGGCCGTCGGTCGTGACGATCTCGCAGCCGCGGCCGGAGCGCAGCAGCCGCACGCCGATCGACGCGAAGGCCTCGATCGCGGCCTCGTAGTCATCGGCGCGATAGGCCGGGCTGCGGTTGTCGAGCAGCAGTACGGTCTCGGGCCGCCACGACGACTCGTCTTCGCGGACCATGAACTCGCCGAGCCGGGCCGTCGACCGCCAGTGGACGCGCCGGAGATCGTCGCCGGTCTGATACTCGCGGAGGGCGAGAAACTCATCCGGGGCGCTCGCCGGAACCGGTACGACCGCGCGCCGGTCGGCCGCGGACCGGCGCGGGCCGGGAGCGCCGCCGACGGGGAGCAGGTCGTGGATCCGGGGCCGCACGGTCACGTCGTCGGTTGCGGGGAAGATGATCGTCCGGCTGGTGAGCCCGAACGGGTCGGCGATGCCCACCGCGGCCGGTCCGATGGCGAACCGACCCCGGCGGTCGGTGGGAATGCGGTAGGCGGCGCGGCAGCGCTGGGCCGGGTCGAGGGCCGGGCTCAGGAACCGAGCCGCCCGACGGCCATGGTCGAAGGCATCGGTGATGGCCAGTTGGGTGCTGCTCCCGCGCGCCACGACCTCGAGGTCGACACGAGCTGCACCTCCGACGTGCACGCGAGACGGGTGGACGGATCGGGTCAGCGTGATCGGCGTCGGCCGCGTGCGAGTCCACCACCACGCCCCGGCGATCAATGCGAGGGCGCAGAGGCCGAGCGAGCTGAGCTCCACCGTTCCCAGGAGCCGGCCGGCGGCAAGGAGCCCGACCGCCGCGCCGAAGAGTGACCAACCTCGCCGGGTGAGTGCGGTGCCGCGCACGGTCGAGGCCCGCCTCAGCCGGTCGCGCCCGGAACCGGCACGGACCGGAGGAGTTCGTCGATCACCGTCAGGCCGTCGACGCCACGCAGTTCGGCGTCGACGGTGGGCAGCAGACGATGGGCCAGCACGGGCGCGGCCAAGTGTTTGATGTCGTCGGGGAGCACGAAGTCACGCCCGGACGCGGCGGCCCATGCCCGCGCCGCGCGCTGAAGGCCGAGCGCGCCGCGTGGGCTCGCGCCGAGGGCGAGACTCGGGTGGTGGCGCGTGGCGTCGGCGAGACCGACGATGTACTCGCGCAGATGGGATGCGACGTGCACCTGGGGGACCGTACGGGTCAACTCGACGAACTCGTCGCGGGAGAGGATTGCGCGCAGCTCCGCCGCCTGCGCGTGGTCGCGATCGGCCGCGAGGATGTCGAGCTCGGCCTCCCGGTCGGGATATCCCATCTCAATCCGCATCAGGAATCGGTCGAGCTGGGCTTCGGGGAGGGGATAGGTCCCTTCGAGTTCGATCGGGTTTTGCGTGGCGATCACCATGAACGGCGGACCGAGTGGGTAGGTGTGATCGTCGACCGTCACCTGGCCCTCCTCCATGGCTTCGAGGAGTGCCGACTGGGTCTTGGGCGAGGCTCGGTTGATCTCGTCGGCGAGGAGCACCGTCGCGAAGACCCCACCGGGGCGGAACTCGAACTGGTTCGTCGCTCGGTTCCAGATCGAGATGCCGGTGACATCGGACGGCAAGAGATCCGGCGTGAACTGGATCCGATGCCACGATCCGCCGACCGAACGGGCCATCGCCTTCGCAAGGGAGGTCTTGCCCACACCCGGGACGTCCTCGATGAGGAGATGGCCCTGGGCGAACAGGCACACCAGGGCGAGTTGAATGGCATCACGCTTGCCCTGGATCACCTGCTCGATGTGGTCGACCAACTTGCGGAACGCCTGATCCACGTGCCCTCCCCGGGAGTGTCGCAGCATTGTACGGACCGTGCTCCACTACGGTTCCGCGCCGTGGGATCGCACCCGGACCGCCGCCCCGAGACGAAGCACCGGCTGCGCGCCGGGCTCCGGGCGTTGGGAGCGATCGTTGTGCGACCGGGCCTGTGGTGGACCGCCGTGAGCCAACTGGGCGCGATCGCGCCGCGGTCATGGTGGCGCCACCCACCGTTCCTCCCGATTCCGGAGCGTCGGTACCTCGAGTTCCGGCTGCACACCCAATACGGACCCGACGCGGTCGTGGAACCGGGCGACGTGATCACCTACCTCGAGTGGTGCAAGTCCGCCCGGCACTAGGTCGACGCGCCGGTAACATCTCGACGTCGCCGAGCCGCCACGGGCTGTCGGGGACCGGGACGCTGGAGGCGGGTGATGAGCCGCACGTTGTTGCTGAATGCAACCTTCGAGCCACTGTGCCTGGTCTCGTTCCGGCGCGCCATCGTCCTGGTACTCAAGGACAAAGCCGAGGTGATCACCCGCAACGGCGCAGAGTTCCACTCGGAGCGGGTCTCGATCCCGTGCCCGTCGGTGATTCGGCTCGTGCATTTCGTGCGGGTGCCGTACCGAAACCGGGTTCCGCTCTCCCGGAGGGCGGTGTTTGCTCGTGACGGGCACCGGTGTCAGTACTGCGACCGACCGGCGGAGAACCTCGATCACGTGATCCCGCGGTCGCGCGGTGGGGAACACACCTGGGAGAACGTGGTGGCCGCGTGCCGGCCGTGTAACTCCCGCAAGGAGAATCGCTACCTCCACGAGACCGATCTCCGGCTCCGCCGTCGGCCGATCGCACCTGAGAGTGCGTGGGCCGTGACGAGCGGTGGGCCGGTGGATCCGGCCTGGGAGCCCTTCCTCGTCTGACCTCGTGAACACCCGGCCTGGCGTTGCCATTCGACCTTGGTGGGGAATTATGGCGCGTAGTGGGTTGACATGGAGGGTGGTGGTGTCATATGGTGGCACCTGACACACAAGGGGAGTGCATCCGGCGCGATTGGGGCGTGATCGGGGCGACAGAAGCGAGGGTTCGATGTCCCTGGGGTTTCTCGGCGAGTTTCAGCACTCGCTCGATGCCAAAGGGCGCGTGATCTTGCCGGTGGAGTTCCGAGAGTCACTTGCAACCGGGGCAGTCCTCACCAAAGTGCTGGATGGCTGTTTGGCCGTCTACGGCGAGGAGGCGTTCGAGGTGTTGGCGGAGAAGGTGCGCGAGAGCGCTCGATTGGGAGTCCGCCAGCGGCAAGCCGCTCGGGCCTGGTTCTCCTCCGCACGCCACTTCGTTCCCGACAAGCAAGGGCGCTTTGCCATACCGCAGGCCCTGCGGGAGTTCGCCGACCTTGAGCGGGACGTGATGGTGCTCGGGGTCGACCAACGAGTCGAGCTGTGGAATCCGGTGAGGTGGCGCGAAGTGGAGGCGAGCGCTCAAGCCGACATCCAGAGCGGTATCGGACTCGAAGACATGGGATTCATCTAGTTGACAGGCGGGACCCCGCAACGGGCCCGCTAGCAGTCCCCCGGCCGGCGCGGTCGAAGGCCCCTACTCCGCCCGCTTTTGACCGAGCCGATCCCGGGGAGAAATCCGGACGGCACTGCCCGACCGGGGGGCTGCTAGCGGACTCCAACGGAGTCCTTGCGAGGAGTGTTCGTGAGTGAGGCGTTCGTCCATCGCCCGGTCTTGGGCCGGGAGGTGGTCGAGTACCTCACCCCCGTTCCCCCCGGCACCGTCATCGACGCCACCGTCGGAGGCGGCGGTCACGCCGGGTTGCTCCTCGAAGCTCGACCTGACCTCCGGGTCATCGGAATCGATCGGGACGACGCCGCGATCACCGCGGCGTCGATCGCGCTCGCTCCTTTCGGTGACCGGGTTCGGTTGGTGCGGGCCGAGTTTTGCGAGATCGCCGATATTGCCGGACAACAGGGGGACATCGTGGGAGTGCTCTTCGACTTGGGCGTCAGTAGCCCGCAACTCGACCGAGCCGAGCGCGGCTTTTCCTACTGGTCCGACGCACCGTTGGACATGAGGATGGACTCGCGCCAGGACCTGACCGCGGCCGAGGTCCTCAACACCTATACCGAGGCTGAACTCGCCACCGTCCTGTCGGAGCTGGGGGAGGAGCGGTTCGCTCGTCGCGTCGCCGCCCAGATCGTGGCCCGACGTCCACTGATGACGACCGGGGATCTCGTCGACGCGATCAAGGCCGGTATTCCCGCAGCCGCTCGTCGTCGCGGCGGGCACCCGGCCCGGCGGACGTTCCAGGCGATTCGTATGGAAGTGAACCGAGAACTTCCGAACCTTCGTGAGGGTCTCGACGACTCGGTGCATCTCCTGACCCCGGGTGGGCGCGTCCTCGTGCTCGCGTACCACTCGCTGGAAGACCGCATGGTGAAGCAGCAGTTCGCCGAGTGGTCGGGGACCGCGCCGGCACCGACGACCGCGCGGCGGTTGCCGCCGGCTCCGACTCCCGCGCCACTGGTGCGGCTCTTGAGCCGGAAACCGATTCGCCCGTCCGAGGCCGAACTGGCCGCCAACCCGCGGTCGTCGAGTGTCCGTCTGCGAGCAGTCGAGCGCCTGGCGTGAGTGGTTCGGCCCTCGCGCCCGCACCGAAGCGAATTCCTCGACGCCACGCGGCGCCGAGCATCGCGCCCGCGGCGCCCCGCCCTCGTCATCTCCGGGTCGTCGACCCGGATGCGCGAGCTCGACGTCGGCGTCAACGTTGGTTGGTGCGACTCGGCGCGCTCGGTGTCGCGGGTTCCGCACTCGCCGGTGTGGTCGCCCATTCGCTGATGGCGGAGTCCCAACTCCAGGTCATTGCCGTCGCGAAGGAGACCGTGGCCGAGCAGCGGCGCTACGAAGAAGCTCGCCTCGAGGTGGCCCAGCTCGAGTCGCCGGCGACGGTGATGGATCGAGCCACCACGATGGGGCTGGTCCCGGCCGGAGCGACGCGCACCATCGCAGTGCCCGCAACGCGTACGAGCGCGACGATCGACGCGGGCGACATTCCGGCTGCGACCCAGGCGTGGCAGGTCATGAAGGCCATCATTGGGGCGACGCCATGAACTCGAGTGCGCGCCCGGGCCAGCCGCGTCATCGTCGGATCGGCGCCGGCACCCGACCCATGAGCCGGTTGCCGCACCCTCCACCACCGGAAGTTGATCTCGTCCCGGCGAGGCGCTCGCGGTGACTGTCCCGGTCCGTCCGCGCGACCCTCGGCGTCCGGGCACGCCGGCCGGCCGTCGCGCCGCACCCCCAGCGACGCGCACCCGCACCCGGCGCCCGGTCGGGCACCCGCCGGCGTCGAGCGGGCCGGTTCGGCGGCCGCCTCCTCCGTCTCCACCGTCACGTCCCTTGGGCGCGACGCCCGCGCGTCGGCGGCTCACTGCGCTTCTCGTCATCATGCTGGTCGCCTTGGCCGCCCTGACTGCAAGGTTGGTCGATCTCCAGGCCGTCGGCGGCGACAAGTACGACACGCTCGCCCGTGACCAGTTGATCCACCCGATCACCTTGAGTGCGACCCGCGGGTCCATCTTCGATCGCAACGGCCACGAGCTCGCGTTGTCGGTGCCGCGGCCAACGATCTTCGCCGACGGCGGATTGATCCGGGACCCGGCCAAGACCGCCGCGGCGATCGGACCGCTGCTCGGACTGTCCATCCCGGAGTTGACCGCCGACCTCGATCGACCGTCGGTGCACTTCATGTACTTGGCTCGTCGGATTTCGCCTGCGGTGGCCAAGCAGGTGGCCGAGCTGGGGCTCCCCGGGATCGCGCAGGTGACGGAGTCTCAGCGCGTCTATCCGGCGGGCTCGTTGGCCGCGCCGGTCCTCGGCTTCGTCGGGAGCGAGAACCAAGGTCTCGGCGGCCTCGAGGAGAAGTACACAGGGGCGCTCGCGGGAACGCCCGGCTCGCTGGAAGCCGAACGGGATCCCACCGGTCGCGAGATTCCCGCCACCGAGCGACGCGTGGTCCCCGCGGAGCGAGGGAACGATCTCGTGCTCACGCTCGACCAGTCGTTGCAGTACGTCGCCGAGCAACGCCTCACCGAAGAAGTGAATGCGGTTGGCGCGAAGGCGGGCATGGCGGTGATCGTCGATGTGCACAGCGGCGACGTGCTGGCGATGGTGAACGTCAACGGCGCGGTGGGGTCCACTCCCGCGCACCCGGCGACGGCTCGTGACCGGAACCGTCCGCTGACCGACATTTACGAGCCGGGCTCGACCGCGAAAGTGATCACCGCGTCCAGCGCGCTCGAAGCCGGCGTCATCACCACCGACACGCAGTTCTCCGTGGCGAGTTCGGTGGAAGTTGGTGGCAAGGCCTTCAACGATGACGAGGAACACGACGTCATGAACTGGACGGTGCTCGACATCCTGACTCATTCTTCTAACGTCGGCGCGATCGCGATCGCCGACCGCGTCGAACGCGCCCCGCTCGATCGTGCGATGCGCTCCTTCGGATTCGGGGCGCGGACGCCGATCCGGTTCCCAGGTGAAGCCAGCGGCGTGCTCCAGGCGCCATCGAACTACGACCCGGCGATCATGGGCAGCATGCCGATCGGCTACGGAATCGCCACCACCGCGATGCAGACGCTCGATGTCTTCACCACGGTGGCCGCGGGAGGCGTCAACCGCCCGCCGCGCCTCGTCTCGGCGCTGATCGACGCGGACGGCCGGCGGACGCCGACCCCCGCGCCCGCCCGCCGCCGGGTGATTTCCCAGGCGACCGCGGCATCGATGCGCGACATCTTGGCGAACGTGGTGACGTCGGGGACCGGCAAAAGGGCCGCGATCGACGGGTATTCGGTGGCCGGGAAGACCGGCACGTCGCGCAAGCCCCCCTACGAACCGCCGTATCACTACATGGCCAGCTTTGCGGGCTTCGCGCCCGCCGAGTCACCCCGGTTCGCGGCGGTCGTCGTGTTGGACGACCCCCAATCGGCGACTCACGGCGGCGAGGTGGCGGCACCGGTATTTTCGGCGATCATGCAGTATGCGTTGCACCTGTACCACGTGCCGACGACCGAGCCGGCCCCCACGGCGGCGACGCAATCGACTTCGGCGGGGCGAGGACCCACAGGTAACGTCTCCGCTCCCGCTCCATAACGAGAGGATCCCGTGCGACTGCACGACCTCCTGGATGCGACCGAAGTGCTCGAGATCTTCGGCGATGCGCCCGTCGAGGTGACCGACATGATGGTGGACAGTCGTTCGGTCGGACCGGGAACGCTCTTCGGTTGCATTCCGGGTACGACGGTCGACGGTCACGAGTTTGCGTCGGCCGCGGTCGATCACGGTGCGGTGGCACTCCTCGTCGATCACGAACTCCCCCTGGCCGTTCCGCAAGTGCGGGTGGCCTCGGTCCGTCGCTCGATCGGTCCGCTCGCGGCCCGGCTCTTCGGTGAACCATCGCGGACGATGCCGGTCGTGGGTATCACCGGGACCAACGGCAAGACGTCGACGGCGTTCCTGCTCGGCTCGGTGTTCGAGGCCGCCGGTTTCCATCCTGCGGTCGTGGGCACCGCGGGGATTCGCTTCGCGGGTGAGGTCGACGCGTGGGGATTCACCACCCCTGAGGCACCGACCTTGCAACGGACGCTCGCCGCATTGCGCGTCCGGGGTGCCGACGCGATCGCGATGGAGGTGAGTTCGCACGCGCTCGCGGAACATCGGGTCGACGGGACCGTCTTCGCCGCCGCCGTCTTCACCAACCTGAGCCACGAGCACCTCGATTACCACGGCACCCTGGATGAGTACTTTGCCGCCAAGGCTTCACTGTTCACCTCTGAGTTCACCACCCGCGCGGTGATCAACGTCGACGACCCGATGGGTGCCCGGCTGGTCGATCTTGCGACTCGTGCGGGGTTGACGGTGACCACGTACGGACTGGACCACCCGGACGCGACCGTGCGCGCGTCGAACCTCGTGGGTGATCTGCACGGCGGTCGATTTCGGCTGAGCGCTCCGCAGGGACACGTCGAGGCTGCCATCGCATTGGCCGGTCGGTTCAACGTCGCCAACGCGCTCGCCGCCGCGGCGGCCGGCCTTGCCGTCGGGATCGATCTCGACAGGGTGGCAATCGGGCTCGCGCGTGCGCCGTCGGTGCCGGGCCGGTTCGAACGGGTCGAGTCGGACTCTCCGATCGGCGTCATCGTGGACTACGCCCATACCCCAGGCGGCATCGATACTGCCCTGGCGGCCGCGCGGACGTGCACCGATGCCCGGGTCGTCGCCGTCTTCGGGTGTGGCGGCGACCGGGATCGTACGAAGCGGGCCGCGATGGGTGAAGCGGCCGGGCGCGGGGCCGACTATGTCGTGGTGACGACCGACAATCCTCGCACCGAAGACCCGGCGGCGATTGCCGAAGCCGCGGCCGCCGGTGTGCGCCGCACCGAGGCGGAGTTCGTGATCGAACTCGATCGGCGGGCGGCGATTCTCGCGGGCATCCGCGCGGCTCGTCCCGGCGATGTGGTGGTCATCCTCGGGAAGGGTGCCGAGGCCGTGCAGGTGTGGGCGGATGCGGCGGTTCCCTTCGATGATCGAATCGTGGCCGCAGCGGCGCTGGAGTCGGTATGGAACTGACGCGCGATTGGGTGGAGGAGGTCACGGGGGGATCGGCGGCGGGACCCGTCACCGTTGAACCCGTCGGGCACGGTGTCGGGTTCGACTCACGCACGCTGGGGCCGGGCGAGGTGTTTCTCGCGTTGCGTGACGTTCGTGACGGTCACGAGTATCTCGGTGCCGCGCACGCGCGCGGCGCCGCGTTCTCCATCGTCGATCGTCCAGTGGCCGAGTTTCCCGTGGTCGAAGTGCCCGACGTTCGCCGTGCGCTCCGCGCGCTCGGTGTTGCGGCCCGGAACCGTCTCGCCGCACGCGTCGTCGGGATCACGGGTTCGGTGGGCAAGACCTCGACGAAGGACTTCACCGCCGGCGCGCTGCGTGCCGGACTCCGGACCCACGCCGCACCCGCGTCGTTCAACAATGAGATCGGGGTGCCGGTGACGCTGCTCGGCGCGCCGGACGACGTCGACGTCGTGGTCGTCGAGATGGGTGCGCGCTTCGCCGGCAACATCGCGGATCTGTGTGACATCGCCCGGCCCGACATCGGCGTGATCACGAACATGGGTATCGCCCATGCCGAACATCTCGGGGGACCCGAGGGTGTCGCGGCGGTCAAGAGCGAACTGCTCGACGCACTCCCCGCCGACGGCGTTGCGGTGCTCTCGGCCGACTGCGCCACGAGCATGGGTCGCCGGGACCGAACGATTGCGCGTGTGATCACGGTGGGCGCAGACCCCTCGGCCGATGTCGCCGTCGACGACGTGGAGGTCGACGCCGACCTTCGAGTGCGGTTTCGACTGCACACGCCGTGGGGTTCGGGTCCGGTCACGCTCTCGGCGCGGGGTGCGCACCAAGCGGCGAACGCCGCGCAGGCCGCGGCCGTCGCCCTGGTGGCCGGGGTCGCGTTCGACGCCGTGGTGGCCGCGCTCGCGGAGGTGGAGGTCACCGGCTGGCGAATGCGACTGGAGCGCAGCGCCGGCGGACTCGTCGTGCTCAACGATTCGTACAATGCCTCTCCGGTCGCCATGGAAGCCGCCATCGAGGCGCTGGCGGGCATTCCGGTTTCGGGGCGACACATCGGGGTCTTGGGGGAGATGCGCGAGTTGGGGGAGTGGAGCGACGAGCACCACGCGGCCATCGGTCGAGCGTGTGCCCGAACGCGTCTCGACCTGATCATTGCTGTCGGGGCGGCCACTGCTCCCCTCGCCGAGGCCGCACGGGCCGGCGGCGTCACCGTCCACGAGGTCACCGACGCGTCGGCGGCGCGCGCACTGGCCAGTGAACTCACGAGGCCGGGTGACGCGGTGCTGGTCAAGGCCAGCCGCGCCCTGGGACTCGAGATCGTGGTCGCCGCGTTGGTCGACGCCGAGGCCGTCGCATGATCGCGGTCCTGATTGCGGTCTCGATCGCCTTCCTCGTCGCGGTGGTCGGGACGCCGTTCCTGATCCGGTACCTGACCCGCCACAACATCGGTGCCCAAATCCGCGACGACGGTCCGGTTGCCCACCCGCACGAGGCCAAGGCGGGCACCCCCACGATGGGCGGTGTGGCGATCATCGGCGCGGCGTTCATCGGGTATCTGGTCGCGCACGTGCGGACCGAGGCGATCAAGTTCGCCGACACCGCCATCGCCCTCTGGGTATTGATCCTGGGTCTCTTCGCCGTCGGCTTCATCGACGACTATCTCGGAATCCGTCGGGCGCGGAACCTCGGATTACGCAAGCGCGGCAAGACCTTCGGGCTGTTGTTCGTCGGAACGATCTTCGCGGCGATGGCGTTGGAGATCGTCAAAGTGTCGACGCATTTGTCGTTCGCTCGACCGCTCGACGTCGACCTGGGCACGGTCGGGTGGTTCCTGTGGGCGATCGCCGTCGTCTACGCCACGACCAACGCAGTGAACATTACCGACGGGCTCGACGGTCTCGCCGCCGGGTCGAGTGCGCTGGTGTTCGCCGCCTTCATCGTCATTTCGTTCACCCAGTTCCGCCACCCGCACAGCTATCACCTGCTCGCGGCGAGTTCGATCGACGTGACGGTCGTCGCCGCCGCGCTGATGGGCGCCTGCATCGGGTTTCTCTGGTGGAACGCGCCCCCGGCGAAGGTCTTCATGGGCGACACCGGTGCGTTGGCCCTCGGCGGCGCGATGGCCGGCATGGGACTCCTCACGAACACCGCCTTGTTGTTGCCGATCATCGGTGGGTTGTACGTCCTCGAGACCGCCAGCGTCGTGGCGCAGGTGATCTCGTTCCGAGGGTTCGGTCGTCGGATCCTGCGGATGTCGCCCATCCATCATCATTTCGAGCTGCTGGGGTGGCCCGAGTCGACGATCATCGTGCGGTTCTGGATCCTGGCCGGTCTCGCGATGGCCCTCGGCCTCGGCTTGTTCTACGCCGACTTCCTCCGCATCCCGGGGGCCGGCGGATAGTGCGCGTGGTGGTGGTCGGACTCCGCGCGACAGGTGCCGTCGTAGCGGAATGGTTGCACCGTCGGGGCGACGAGGTCACCGTCGTCGAGGAACGCCCGGGTCAACCCGGTTACGCCGAACGGCGTGACCATCTCGAGGCGGCGGGAATACGAGTCATCGAGAGCGCGCCGGATTGGGAGGGTCTGGTCAGCGCGGCCGATCTGGTCGTCCCGAGTCCCGGGGTGCGACCGGATCACCCCGTCATGCTCGCCGCGGCGGCCGCCAACGTGACCGTGCGCGGCGATCTGGACCTCGCGGTCGAAGCCGCGACCGTACCGGTGGTGGTCGTCACCGGGACGAACGGAAAGTCGACGGTCACGATGCTCATCAGTGCGATGCTCGAGGCGTCGGGTCGGCGGGCTCCGGCGGTCGGTAACATCGGCCGCGTCGCGCTGGAAGCGGTAGACGAACCGGCCGACGTCCTGGTCATCGAAGCCTCGTCCTTCCAACTCCACACGGTGACGCCGACATTCCGGCCGGCAGTCGCGGTGTTGTTGAACCTGGCCGACGATCACCTCGACTGGCACGGTTCGTTCTCGGCCTATGTCGCCGACAAGCAGCGGTCGTTCCGATACCAGGAACCCGATGGCGTCGTCGTGGCCAATCTGGACGACCCCGCGGTCGTCGATGCCGTCCGGGACGCGCCGGGACGCCTCGTCGGATTCGCGTTGGCGACGACTCGACCCGGTGCCGCCACGTGGGTCCACGGTCGCCTGCTCGACCCCGACGGGGTGGCGATCGAGATGGACGTCGACGGCGATTCGTTGGCCCCGCACGAGCGGTCGAACATCGCGGCGGCGGTCGCCGCCGCCGGTGTCGTCGGCGCGACGCCCGAGGGAATTGCCCTGGCCCTGGCGAACTTCACGAGGCTCCACCACCGGACCGAGCTGGTCGGTAAGGCTGATGGGGTGCTCTATGTCGATGACTCGAAGGCGACGAACCCGCACGCCGCGGTCGCGGCGATCCGTGGGTACCGCCGGGTCGTGCTCCTCGCCGGAGGAGAGAGCAAGGGCGTCGATCTGGGGTCGCTCCGCCAGGTCGCGGACCGGATCCGGGCCGTGGTAGCGATCGGCGACACCCCCGAAGAGGTCGAGGCCGCGTTTGCCGGTGTCGTGCCCGTCACGCGCGCCACGAGCATGCGCGCCGCGGTGCGTGCCGCGGCGGATCTCGCAACCGATGGCGACGTCGTGTTGCTTTCGCCCGCCTGCGCGTCCTTCGATTGGTACGACGGCTACGCCGCACGGGGCGAGGATTTCGACCGCGAGGTCCAGGACCTCCTGGCCGAGCGCGGGCCGACGTGAGTCTCGTTGCCGGGTCCCGGCCGCTGCGCCCGGTCGCGCGGGTGCGGCGCTGGTGGAACGCCACGCCGAACATCCGCACGCCGAACTCGGTGTTGTTGGTCCTGAGCGTCGCAGTGCTGAACGCCATCGGCCTGGTGATGGTCTTGTCGGCATCGTCCATCGAGTCGATCGACCTGCACCAGGGGAGTCCGTGGTGGTACTTCCAGCGCCAGGTCGTCTGGACCCTGCTCGCCGCCGCCGGGTTCCTCGTCGCATCGCGTATCGACTATCGCCGGTGGCGCTCCTATACGGCTCCGCTCCTCGCGCTCTCGTTGGGGTTGCTCTTCATCGTGCTGATCCCGGGCATCGGTATTTACGCCGACGGGGCGCGCCGATGGATCGGCTACGGCCAGTTTCGAGTGCAACCGTCGGAGATCGCAAAGTTGGCGTTGCTGATCTACAGCGCCGACGTGCTGACCCGTCGCGAAGCCGTGATCGCCGATTGGAAGCAGTCGGTGCGGCCCGTCGTGCTCGTGCTGAGCGGCATCGGGCTCCTGGTGATGGCCGAACCCGATCTCGCGTCGATGATGGTGATCGGGGTCATCGCGATGGCCACGCTCATCGTGGGCGGGGTGCGGTTCCGCCACCTCAGTGCGCTCTTCGCCCTGGCCGCTGCCGGGGTGACCTTCTTCGCCCTGGCGTGGCCGTGGCGCCGCGCCCGCATGCTCGCGTTCCTCGATCCCTGGCACGACAAGGCGAACACCGGGTACCAAGTTGTGCAGTCGCTGATCGCCACCGGAAGCGGCGGTTGGACCGGCGTCGGACTCGGGGCCGGGCGTTCGAAGTGGGGGTTCCTGCCGGCCGCCCACACCGACTTCATCTTTGCGGTGATCGGTGAGGAACTGGGCCTGGTCGGTGCGGTCGCAGTCATCGCCCTCTTCGCACTCATTGCGGTCATGGGCATCCGCACCGCGGCGCGTGCCCCCGACCGATTCGGGATGATCGTGGCCACCGGCGTCACCGCGTGGATCATCGGGCAGGCGGTCTTGAATCTCGGAGGCGTCGTGAGTGTGCTTCCGGTGACCGGAGTGCCGTTGCCGTTCATCTCGGTGGGCGGCACCGCATTGATCAGCACGATGGTGGCGGCCGGTCTCCTGGTCAACATCGCCCGGCAAGGACGGTCGTGACCGCCCGGTCGGTCGATGTCGTGATCACGGGAGGCGGTACCGGCGGCCACGTCACCCCGGCACTCGCGATTGCCGACGCGCTGGTCGCCCACGGTCACCCGGTCTCGACGATTCGTTTCATCGGTGCGGCTCGGGGCATCGAGGCCGAGGTAGTGCCCGCCGCGGGATACGACATCGAGTTGCTGAGCCTGGACGGGGTGCAACGATCACTGAAACCGCGAGCGCTGCTGCGGTCGCTGCGAGCACTCGTCGCGTTCGTGGGTGCATGGTGGCACTGCGTGGCGCGTTTCCGACGCACTCCACCGGCTGCGGTGGTTGGCGTCGGTGGATACGCTTCGGCGCCGGCGGTCCTGGCCGCTCGGCTGTTGCGACTCCCCACCGTCGTGCACGAACAAAACGCAGTGCCCGGTGTGGTCAATCGAGTCGCGGTTCGTAGCGGCGCGCACCCCGCGGTGTCGTTCCCGGTGGCACGCTGGCCCCACGCGACCATCACCGGCAACCCGGTACGCGACGCGATCCGATCCGTTCGTCGGCATCCGACGTCGCCCCCGACGTTGGCCATCGTCGGGGGCAGCCTGGGCGCCGGCCGACTCAACGACGTCGGCCTCGCGCTCTACGACGCGTGGCGCGATCGGGACGACGTCGCCGTGCGCCACGTCGCCGGCACGCGCAACATCGACGAGTGCCGAACCCGGCTGGATCACCTTCGCCGCGAGACCGACCGGTTGCACTACGACCTCGTCGAGTTCGAATTTGACATGGCGTCGCTCTATGCCGAGGCAACCCTGGTGGTGTGCCGTGCCGGCGCGACGACGATCGCCGAACTGGCCACGGTCGGCGTACCGTCGGTGCTGGTGCCATGGTCGGGTTCGGCCGAAGGCCAGCAACGGGCCAACGCCCGCGCCTTCGCCGATCTCGGCGGAGCGATCATCGTGGATGACGACGATCGGGCCGTCGAGCGAGTTCCTCCGCTCGTGAGCGAACTGCTGGCCGACCCGGAGCGGCTGGCCGAGATGGAGGTCGCGGCCCGAACGCTCGGCCGACCAGATGCTCACGAACGATTGGTGCACCTGATCGAGGGGGTCGCTCGCGATGTCCGGTGAGCTACGCCTGGACCTGACCGCGCCGCGGCGGTTGCACATCATCGGTGCCGGCGGCGCCGGGATGAGTGCCTACACCGCAATCCTCGCGGAACTCGGTCACTCGGTGACGGGTTCGGATGTTCGGGAGAATCCCCGCCTGGAGCGGCTGCGGCTGCTCGGCGTGGAGTGTCACGTTCCCCAACGGGCCGAAAACCTTCCGGGCGATCTCGACGGCGTGGTGATCAGTTCCGCGGTTCCGCTCGACAACGTGGAGATCCGCACCGCGATCGAGCGCGGGGTGCCGGTGTTGAGCCGGGCCGAGATCTTGGCGGCGATTGTGGCGATGCGACGCGGGATCGGCGTCGCGGGAACCCACGGAAAGACCACCACCTCCTCGATGATCACGCTCATCATGAGGGCCGCCGGGCTCGCGCCGAGTTTTCTGATCGGGAGCGAACTCCACGAGGTCGGGAGCAACGAGGCGCTCGACGTGGGGGAGTGGCTGATCGTGGAGGCGGACGAGAGTGATGGGACGTTCCTCGAACTCCCACTCGAGGGCGCGCTGGTCACCAACGTCGACAACGATCATCTCTGGTATTGGGAGAACATGGAGCGACTCCGCGAGGCCTTTGTCGCCTTCATCGCCGGAGTGCAGGCACCGGTCGTGCTCTGTGCCGATGACCCGATGCTCGCCGGTCTGGCGCGAGCACGCCCCGACGTCGTCACCTACGGCGAGGATCCGTCGGCGCGTTACCGCGTGCTCGACTATTCCGGAGGACCGACCGGCTCGCGATTCATGCTGGCCGTCGATGGTGTCGAACTCGGTGAACTGCAACTGCCGATCATCGGGCGTCATCACGCGCAGAACGCCGCCGGTGCCGCGGCGATGACCATGGAACTCGGCTGTGACTTCGAGTCCGTCCGGCGCGCGCTCGCCCGCTTCGGTGGCGTCGCCCGCCGGTTCCAACACCGCGGCGAGTTCGATGGCGTCGCCATCGTCGACGACTATGCGTTGCTTCCCCCGGAGGTGCGCGCAACGATTGGTGCCGCTCGGGAGGCGGGATACCGGCGGGTGATTGCGGTGTTCCAGCCATTCCGATATTCCCGGACCGCGGTCATGTGGTCCGAGTTCGCCGACGCATTCGTGGGTGCCGACCATGTCATTCTCACCGACGTGTGCGGATTCCACGAGGCGCCGATCCCGGGCGTCACCGGCGAACTCCTGGTGCGCTGCGTCCTCGACGCGCATCCGGACCAGTCGCTCTCGTACTTTCCGCACCGAGCGGAACTGGTCGACCTGGTGCCCGCGTACGCCCGCCCCGGTGACGTGATCCTCACCCTCGGCGGTGGCGACATCACGACCTTGGGCGATGAACTGTTGGCCCGAGCGGCGCGCGAGGCCTGACCCGGATGGGCGACGATGCGAGTCCCGCGGACGAGATCTGGGTCGAACTGGAACGCCGCTTGCCGAGCCAGGTCCACCGAGATGCACCGCTCGGCGCGCTGACCACGTGGCGGGTCGGTGGTCCCGCGGCGGCCGTGGTGCGAGTCGAGCGGCCGGCTGATCTCGAGGTCATTGCGGCCACGGTGCCGCCCGAGGTCGGTCGGCTCGTTCTCGGACGCGGGTCCAATCTCCTGGTGGCCGATGGCGGCTTCCCCGGAGTGGTGATGGTCCTCGGCCCCGCGTTCGGAACGATCACCGTACGCGAACACGATGTCACTGCGGGCGGTGCCACGGCGCTTCCGGTGCTGGCGCGTCAGTGCGCAGCGTCCGCCCGGTCGGGTCTCGGGTTCTTCGTCGGTATTCCCGGTTCGGTGGGCGGAGCGGTGCGGATGAACGCGGGTGGGCACGGACACGAGACGGTCGAGGTCATCACGGGCGCGACCATCGCCGACCTCGATCACGGTGGGACCGCCCAAGCGTGGACCGTCGACGAGCTGGGCCTTGGGTACCGTCACTCGGCGCTCGGGCCGGCCCAGGTCGTCGTCGATGCCACCTTCCGGGTGGTACCCGTCACCGGCGATGAGGTTGAAGCGTTGCGGGCCGAACTTCGTGACGTCGTGCAATGGCGGTCGATCCATCAGCCGGGTGGCGCCAATGCGGGTTCGGTGTTTCGAAATCCGCCCGGCGACGCCGCGGGCCGGCTGATCGACCAGGCCTGTGGACTGGCGGGCACGCGACTCGGCGGTGCGTTCGTCTCGGAGAAGCACGCCAACTTCATTCAGGCCGACGATGGGGCGACGGCTGCAGATGTGCACGGGCTGATCGAACTCGTGCGGGAGACCGTCGCCAGCACGACCGGTGTCGTGCTCGATGTCGAGGTGCACTGCGTGGGGTTCGACCGCTGATGGACACCCCCGACGATCTCGACGATCTCGGCGCCGAACCGGGGCCAGCGGTCGATCGCACGGTGGATCCCCGGATGCGCGATCGGTGGGTGTCGGCCCGACGCGAAGAGGGTCGGAAGCGACTGCGGATCTTCGTCGGCTGCGTCATCGGGTTGTCGGTGCTGGGAATCGGATACGTGGTCGCGAAGTCGTCATTGCTCGGCGTCGACGAGGTGACGGTGCGTGGGGCGCGCGCGGTTCCGGTCGCGACCATTACCGATGTGGCGCGGATCGAACCCGGCGAACCATTGCTCTTTCTCGATTCCGATGCCGCGCAGCGCCGGATCGAGGCGATTCCCGAAATCGCGACGGCCCGGGTCGACACCGAGCTCCCGAACTCGGTGACCGTCACGGTGACCGAACGCGAACCGCTCGGCTGGGTGCAGGCCGATCCGGGCGGGCCGATCGCGGTAGTCGACGGCACCGGCCGGGTGCTGCGCACCGTCACCGAGCCACCGGTGCTGACCCAGGTGGTCGGCGCGGGCGTACCGGTGGAACCCGGCCGGCGAACCGCCTCCCGGGTGATGGCCGCGTTGGCGGGGCTACCCCGCACGCTCCAGCTCCGCGCCGAGACGCTCGAAATCGTGAACGGCGATGTCGCGGTTCGGTTGCGCGGGTCGCCCCCGGAGGCCACCCGGGTTCGGCTGGGGTCGCTCGAGGCGGCCGCCGAGAAGGGAAGGGTGGCGGCGGCCATCCTCGCCGACCTACGAAATCGTGGCCTCCGAGTGGAGTTGGTCGATGTGTCGGTCCCGAGCGCGCCCGTCACCCGCTGAGCCCGTCACCACATGAGTTGACGACGGTGATTGCCGCATTCGGGTCGGTCGAGTAGGGTCTCGACCATTACCAAAGGTTGACATAACTCTGCACCTCCACTGGAGGTCAAGAGTTCAGGCCCGTGCACGGGCCCACCGTAGGGAGTCTCACCAGGATGTTGGGTGCACCGCAGAACTATCTCGCCGTCATCAAAGTCGTCGGCGTTGGTGGCGGCGGCGGAAACGCCGTGAACCGCATGATCGACGCCGGACTCAAGGGCGTCGAGTTCATCGCGGTCAACACTGACGCGCAGGCACTGCTCATGAGCGACGCCGACGTCAAGCTCGACCTCGGCCGGGAACTGACCCGCGGCCTCGGCGCCGGCTCGGATCCCGAAGTCGGCAAGCAGGCCGCCGAGGACCACCGCGAAGAGATCGAAGAAGTGCTGCGCGGCGCCGACATGGTCTTCATCACCGCAGGCAAGGGCGGTGGCACCGGCACCGGCGGCGCACCGATCATCGCGGAGGTCGCCAAGTCGTTGGGCGCGCTCACCATCGGTGTCGTGACCCGACCGTTCACCTTCGAGGGCCGTCGCCGTTCGGTGCAGGCCGAGCAGGGGATCCAGACCTTGAAGGAAAAGGTCGACACGCTGATCATCATTCCGAACGACCGCCTGCTCCAGGTCTCGGACGACAAGACGTCGATGCTCAACGCGTTCAAGATGGCCGACGAAGTGCTGCTCCAAGGGGTGCAGGGCATCACCGACCTCATCACGACGCCGGGCCTGATCAACACCGACTTCGCCGACGTGAAGATGATCATGACGAACGCCGGATCGGCGCTGATGGGAATCGGATACTCCTCCGGCGACGGCCGGTCCGTCGCCGCCGCGCGGTCCGCGATCTCCAGCCCGCTCCTCGAAGCGAGCATCGAGGGCGCGCGCGGGATCCTGCTCAATATCTCGGGGCCGTCGGATCTCGGACTCTTCGAGGTCAACGAGGCCGCCGAGATCATCGCCGAGGCCGCGCATCCCGACGCCAACATCATCTTCGGAGCCGTCATCGACGACGCATTGGGTGACGAGGTTCGGATCACGGTCATCGCGGCCGGCTTCGATCGCTTCGAGGGCGAACGGCGCGATGCATCACTCGGGTTGCGTGAAGAAGAGCGTGCCCTCGGGGGCACCGACGACGACACCGACCTCGAACTCGGCGACGACGACTTCGACGTTCCCGACTTCCTTCGCTAAGGAACGCTCGTTCCGCGGTGATCCATCGTCGGATCGGCGCCGCCGACGCGTGGTTCAGCGACCGACGGTTCGGGCATTCGGCCGCACCGTTCGACTCGGCCAACCTGGGACGCCACGTCGGCGACGATCCCGTGGCGGTCAGGGCGAATCACGCGGAGTTCGCGGCAATCGCGGGCGTCGCGCCCGAACTCCTCGTGCTGCCGCATCACGTCCATGGCACCACGATCATGCCCGCGATCGGGACCGAGGCCGATGGCGTCGATGCCGACGGGGTCGTGACCGATCGCATCGGCCTCGGGTTGCTGGCGATCGGCGCCGACTGCGCCCCGATCGCGTTGGCGAACGACATCGCCTGCGCTGCGGTCCACGCCGGTTGGCGGGGTGCGGTCGACGGTGTCATCCCCGCCGCAGTGACCGCGTTGCGCGCCCGTGGCGCCGGACCCATCCGGGCCGTCGTCGGTCCGTGCGTGTGCTCGGCGCACTACGAGTTCGGAGCCGAACTCCTGGCCGGACTCGTGGATCGGGTCGGTCCCCAGGTGGCGGCGCGCACCGCCGACGGGAACCCGGCGTTCGATCTGCGCGCGACGATCGTGGCGGCCCTCGAGGCGGTCGCCGTCGACGACATCGAAGTCCTCGACGTCTGCACGGTGGGTTCCCCCGACTACTTCTCGTACCGCCGTGACGGCCGTACCGGTCGCCACGGTGTGCTCGTCGTCAAGCGGGAGGGCCATCCCCGTGGAGGCTGAGGTCATCGCGAGGCGCGTCCGCGACGTGCGGGAACGGATGGCGGCCGCGGCGGCCCGGTCCGGTCGTCCGCCCGAGGCCGTGCGTCTAGTTGCGGCCACGAAGACCCGCACGGTGGAGGAGATCGTCGCGGTCATCCGGGCCGGGGTCGTGGACCTGGGGGAGAATCGGGCGCAGGAACTCGTCGCCAAGGCTCCGGACCTCGTGGCCCACGATCCCACGTGGCACTTCATTGGCCGCTTGCAACGCAACAAGATCAACCAGCTGCGCCCCTGGGTGTCCTGGTGGCACTCGATCGACGACCTCGCGACCGCCGAGGCATTGACCGTCCGGGCCGAGCGCGCCCGGGTCCTGATCGAAGTTAATGTCGCGGGCGAGGAACGTAAGGGTGGCTGTGAGCCATCTGAGGCGGCGGGACTCGCGCAACGGCTTCGGGCCGGCGGAGCCGAGGTGGTGGGTCTCATGACGGTCGCGCCGGCCGTCGGCGACCCCCGGCCCATTTTCGCCTCGCTGCGCGCCCTCGCCGAGGCGCTGGAGTTGGCCGAGTTGTCGATGGGAATGAGCGGTGATTTCGAGGCGGCCATCGAAGAAGGAGCGACGATCGTGCGGGTCGGAACCGGACTCTTCGGCCACCGAGCCGACATTCCCCCAAAATCGCGCCCCGGGGCGGTAACCTGACGACCTTCCGGAGGGAGAGGACATGCCGGGCATGTGGCAGAAAACGATGGTGTACCTCGGTCTCAAGGATGACGACGAGGGTTACGAGTACGACTACGACGAGTTGGATCTCGCCGAGGAGGAGTTCGTCGAGGCCGCGCCTGCGGTCGCGGTCGAACGTCCGGTCAAGCCTCGTCGCGAGTCGTCACGGCGGGAGGCGTCGACGCCTGCGCCGGCGCCGGTCACTCGGGTGACGCCCCGCGTGCGGGCCGTCCCGGTCGAAGAGGCCCAACCCACAGTGATGCCGATGATTCGACCGCTGCCGTCCTCGGCGGCGCGGGTGCATGTCGTGGAGCCCCAAGGCTTCAACGACGCCCAGGAGGTCGGTGACCGGCTCAAGAGTGATCAGCCCGTGATCATCAACCTCCAGGGACTCGGGCGTGACCTCCAGCGGCGATTGATCGACTTCTCGAGCGGCCTGACGTACGCGATCGGCGGTTCGATGGCTCGCGTGTCCGATCAGGTCTTCCTCCTGACCCCGTCCAACGTCGAGGTCTCCCAAGAGGAGAAGGACCGTCTCCAGGCCCGTGGCCTGTACGGCGCCTGACCGCCACCGCCCGTGCAACAACTGATCTGCGCGCTCCTCACCGCCTATCTGCTGGTCTTTTTTGCCCGCGCCATTTTGTCGTGGTTGCCACCATCTGGTGGGGCGATGGCATCGGTGAACCGCGTACTCGCCGACCTGACCGAACCCCTGGCCGCGCCGGCCCGGCGAGTCATTCCCCCGGCGGGTCCGTTCGATCTTTCGTTCTTCGTGATCATCGTGGTGCTCGGAGTTGCCCGCAACATCGCGTGCCAATGACGGGTCGCTGATGTCCGGTTCGCGGACCAGTCTCGATTCTGACCCGCGCGCATCGCTACGATGCCGACCATGGATGTAACGCCTCGAGAACTCCGCGACATTGATATTCGTGAACGGTTCGGTTTGTACAACCGTGACGATGTCGACGATTTGCTGGAACGTGCCGCCAGCCGGATTGAGGCCCTCGACGGCCAACTCCGGGCCGTGCAGGCCCAGGTCGACTCCGGTGCGGCCGATGCCGGCAAGACACGCGAGACCGAGGACATGCTGCACCGCACGCTCTTGTTGGCGCAGCGGGCTGCCGACGAGGCCGTGGCCGAAGCGCAGAGCAAGGCCCGGCAGATTCTCGATGACGCCGAAACCAAGTCGCGCACGATGGTCACGGAGGCCGAGACCAGCGCCCGCCGGCAGGCCGAGACCGAGCGGCGGCGTCTCGAAGGCGAAGTGCTCGAGCTCGGTGCCAAGCGCGACGCGCTCGTGGCCGACATCGATGCGTTGGAACGCTTCGAAGCCGATTACCGCGTCCGGCTGCGCCGTGCAGTCGAGTCCGACCTCGAGATGTTGTCGAGCAAGGGGTCGGTCGCGCCGTCGCCTCGGCCCACGACCCACGATGTCGAGATGCCGCGCGTCGGGGGCGATGCGACGCCGGCACCGGCGAGCGTCCCGACACCGCCGCCTCCCGTCGTGGTTCCCGAAGCGCCGGCCGGCGCGACGCCACCGCCCGTGATCACACCACCGGTTGCGAGCCCGGCACCGCCGGTGGGTGCAGTCCCACCGCCCGCGTTCGGGGTGGCCGCGTCCTCACCGGCACCCGCACCGGCACCGGCGAGTGAGAGCGCGACGCCATGGGAGGAGTCATCGACGCCGCCCGTGACGCGCCCGCCGCTCTTCGACACCGAGCCGGATCCCGAACACCTCGACGATGACGCGTTCTTTGCCAGCCTGCGTGAAGCCGTTACCGACGAGACTCCGCTCGGTCCCCGCGACTCCATGGGAACCGGCGACTTCGATGGCGACGAGCGCGGCGGGCTGTTCCGTCGCCGCGGGCGCTGAATCCGCTACGACCGACTGATCTCGACGCGCCAGGGAACGCCGTCGATCTCCAGATCGTGAACGGCGCCTTCCGGGGTCCCGATCTCGAGTTGAGTCGCGAGCACCTCGGCGGCGATCCAGTCGTGGTGCTCGGCCACGGCTGATGCGAGGGCGTCGTCGCCGTCGATCGTGATGCTCACGCGGTCGGCAATCTCGAATCCGGCGGACTTTCGCAGGTCGTTGAGGCCGCGGACGACTTCACGGGCCAGACCCTCCTGGCGCAGCGCGTCGGTGAGTTGGGTATCGAGGGCGACGGCCAGGTGTCCGTCCTGGGCCAAAGCGAACTGTTCGTGGGATGCGGCGCGGATCTGCACGTCGTCGGGGCCCAGGGTGAGCTGCGTACCGTCGACGGTGACGATCCACTCACCGCTGATTTCGAATGCGGCCCGAACCGCGGCGCCGTCGGCGGCGGCGAGGAGCGTCTTGACCTGGGGTAAGAGCTTGCCGACTTTCGGACCCAAGGCCCGGAAGTTGGGGACGACGGTGTAGTCGAGGAGGCCGTCGAGGGTGGTGACGGTCTCGAGGGTCTTCACGTTGAGCGCGTCGGCAATCTCCGCGGCCACGGTCGGGTCGAGCACGGTGCCGGGGCCGACGAGTGCGATGGCGCGGGGGAGCGGTTGGCGGACGCGCAACTTCGCCTCCGCCCGCGCCGCGAGTCCGAGTGACACGAGTTCGCGGGCGAGGTGCATCGCGGACTCGAGATCGGGGTCGATGGCGTCGAGGTCGGCGTCCGGCCAGTCCGCGAGATGAACCGATCGCGTGGTGCCGGTCAGGTTCAGGTATATCGCGTCGGCGGTGAACGGACAGATCGGCGCGAGCATCGTGGCCACGAGGGTCAGACACTCGTGGAGTACCGCGTGGGCCGAGCCGTCCGAGGCTTTCCAGAAGCGGGGCCGACTGCGACGCACGTACCAGTTGGAGAGGTCGTCGACGAGCGCGTCCAGCGCCTGCGTCGCACCGAGGGCGTCGAAACTCTCCAGGTGATCGGTCACCGAACGGACGGTGCTGTGGGCGCGGGATCGGATCCAGCGGTCCAGGACGTGAACGGAATCGGCCGCCGCGGTGGGGGCCGAACTCGGTTCCCACCCGTCCAGGTTGGCGTAGGTGATCAAGAAGACGTAGGTGTTCCAGAGGGTCACGAGGAACCGGTTCGTCGTCTCGTCGATGTTCTCGAGGTAGACCCGCTTCGGTGTCCAGGGCGAACTGGCGAACGCGAAGTTCCACCGCAGCGCATCCGCGCCGCGGGTGGTGAGCACGCTCCAGGGGTCGACGACGTTCCCGCGACTCTTCGACATCTTCTGGCCGTCTTGGTCGAGCAGGAGCGCGAGGCAGACAACGTCTCGGTACGGGGCGCGGTCGAACACCAGGGTGTTGACCGCAAGGAGCGAGTAGAACCAGCCGCGGGTCTGGTCGATCGCCTCACAGATGAAGTCGGCCGGGTATCGACGTTCGAAGACGTCCTGGTTCTCGAATGGGTAGTGCAGCTGCGCCGCGGGCATCGATCCGGAATCGAACCAGGCGTCCAGCACGGGTTCGACCCGCTGGGCGCGACCGTTGCAGTGCTCGCATCGGATCGTGATGTCGTCGACGAACGGTCGATGCAGGTCGAGGTCGCTCAGGTCGCGGTCGGCGCGTTCGCCGAGTTCGGCCACCGAGCCGACGCAGGTGTCGCCATGACAGTCGTCGCAACGCCAGACGGGGATCGGTGTGCCCCAGAACCGATCGCGCGAGAGCGCCCAGTCGACGTTGTTGCCCAGCCAGTCGCCGAATCGGCCATGGCGGATGTGTTCGGGGTGCCAACCGATCTGTTCGTTCTCGGCCAGGAGGTCGGCCTTGCGCTCGCTGGTACGCGCGAACCAGGTGGGTTTGGCCCAGTAGATCAATGGCGTGCTGCACCGCCAGCAATGGGGATAGGAGTGTTCGTAGGGAACCGCGAGGACGAGCCGTCCGCTCGCGCGGAGGCGTTCGATCAGGGCCGGGTCTGCATCCTTGACGAACTGGCCGGTGAGGAAGGGCACGGTGTCGTCGAACCGAGCTTGGGCGTTGACCGGGTTCAGCATCGGGAGACCTTCGGCGACGCCGACCTCGCGGTCGATCTCACCAAACGCCGGGGCCAAGTGCACGATCCCGGAGCCGTCGTCGACCGTGACGAAGTCCGCGCTCACCACGCGCCAGCCGTCGCCGACGGCCGGCAGTGCGTCGAAGGGGCGCTCGTAGCGGAGCCCGACGAGATCGTCGGCCCGCAGCGTCGCGACGATCCGCGCGTCCGACCCGAGCACGGACTCCACGCGGTCGGCGGCGAGCACGAGGTCGCGCCCACCGGTCATCTCGACCCGGGCGTAGGTGACGTCCGGCCCGACGGCCGCCCCGACGTTGCTCACGAGCGTCCAGGGAGTCGTCGTCCAGACGAGGAGGTCGAAGTCCGCGTCGACGACCGGGAATCGGACGTAGACCGAATCCTCGGTGAGGTCGCGGTACGCGCCGGGCTGGCCCAGTTCATGGCTCGACAACGCCGTGCCGCAGCGGCCGCAGTAGGGGACGACTTTGGCGCCCTCGTAGATCAGACCCTTGGTCCACATCTCGTGGAAGAGCCACCAGACGCTCTCGATGAACGGATTGCTCATCGTGGTGTAGGCGTCGGAGAGATCGAGCCACATGCCGATGCGACTGGTCATCGCCGACCAGTCCTCGACGTAGCGCTGGACCGACTCCCGGCACCGGCGGTTGAACGCTTCGATGCCGTACTCCTCGATCTGGGGCTTGCCCGAGAAGCCGAGTTCCTTCTCGACTTCGACCTCCACGGGAAGGCCGTGACAGTCCCAGCCGGCTTTCCGGGCCACGTATTTGCCCCGCATCGTGTGGAACCGGGGGTAGATGTCCTTGAACAGGCGCGCCCACACGTGATGGATGCCGGGACGGCCGTTGGCGGTCGGCGGGCCCTCGTAGAAGACCCACTCGGGCGCGTCGGCGCGTTGGCGGAGCGATTCGGCGAAGACGTCATCGGCTCGCCAGCCGGCGAGGATGCGATCTTCGAGCGCGACGAGGTCCAATCGGGGGTCGACAGGGTCGAATGGCACGGCCGGAGCCTATTCGGCGACCCCCGCTACCCCCGGTCTCAATGCCGCCTGCACTATCATCCGCCGCTTCCCGTTCCCACCCAGAGGATTTCCGATGGCTCAGGCCACCGGCCGGAAGGCCCCCAGCGCGTCGAAGTCGTCCGCGACGAAGAAGAGTGCTGCAAAGAAGTCGGTCGTCGCGAAGAAAGCCGTGGCGAAGAAGCCCGCCGCGAAGAAGGTGCCGCCGAAGGCGGCGGCGACCAAGACGCCGGCCAAACGGGCCCCCGCGAAGGGCGCAGTGAAGCAGGCTGGGTCGGCGAAGAAAGCCGCGGTGAAGCCGCCCGCTTCGGTCAAGAAGGTTGCGGCGAATAAGGCGGCACCGGTCAAGGCGGCGCCGGCGAAGAAGGCCGCGGTCAAGCAACCTGCGGCGAAGAAGGCCGCGCCGGTGAAGGCCGCACCGGCGAAGAAAGCCCTGGTGAAGAAAGCCCTGGTGAAGAAGGCCGCACCGGTGAAGGCGGCACCGGTGAAGAAGGCGCCGGCGGGCGCCACCTGCCCGCTGTCGGGGATCTTCGTTCCCAAGCAGGCGCCGAACATCACGCCGAAGACCGCCGAAAAACTGCACGAGATGCTGATCGAAGAACGCGCTCGCCACGTCCGCCAGGCCGAAGAACTCCAAGCTGACGCAGAAGCGTTGGTGAATGAGCGAGAGCAGGGCGACACGCAGTTCGACGAGGAGTCGGGTGAGGGCGACACGATCAGCGTCGAGCGCGAGCGCGATCTGATGTTGTCCGCCACCGCCCGACTCGCGGTGGAGGATATCGACCGCGCGCTGGAACGAATGGCGAACGGCACCTATGGCCTGTGCAATCCCGCGGGTCGGCGCATCCCGGTGGCTCGCCTCGAAGCGATTCCGTGGGCCGACACGTGCGTCGACTGCAAACAGCGTGTCGAGCGCCGTCGTTAAATCCACACCGCGGTGGGTGCCGCCCGTCATCGTCGGCACCGTCGCGGTGCTCGACCAGCTGACCAAGTCGTGGGTTGTGGCGAACTATTCGGATTCGCCGCTGTCGATCGTCGGGGACACGATCGAGTTTCGCGTTGCCCGGAACTCGGGCGGTGCGTTCAGCTCGTTCACGAACGCGACCGTCGTGCTCGCGATTCTGGCGATCGGCCTGAGTGTCTGGTTGGTGCACACCATTCGGTCGTCCACGGATCGGTGGACGACCGTGGCGCTGTCGCTGGTCTTGGGGGGCGCCATCGGGAACCTGATCGATCGGTTCGTTCGCTCGCCGGGGGTGCTGCGAGGTCATGTGGTCGACTTCGTGCGCGTCGGCTCGTTCCCGTCGTTCAACGTTGCCGACTCGGCCATCACGTGTGGCGCGATCCTGCTGATCCTGTTGAGTTTCCGATCGAAGCCCACCGACATGGAGTCGAACCTGTGAGCCCCACCGATGACGAGAGTCCACTCGTCGTGCCCGAGACCCTTGCCGGTGAACGCGTTGATCGTGCGGTCGCGCTCCTCACCGGGTGGTCGCGCAACGCGGTGCGGGAGATGGTGGAGCGAGGCGATGTGCTCATCGATGGCATCGCCGTGGCCCGCAGTGCTCGGCTCGATGCCGGAACCACCTTGGAGTGGCGCGGCGAGCCCACACCGCCCCCGCCCCCGGGCCCGGAACCCGACGTCGAGGTCATCGTCGTGTACGCCGACGATGACGTGATCGTGGTCGACAAACCGGCAGGCTTGGTGGTGCACCCGGGCGCAGGCCATGCGACGGGCACGCTGGTGAGTGGTCTCCTCGCCCGGTTCGACCTCGGCGGGGTTGGTGATCCGGCCCGGCCCGGGATCGTGCATCGCCTCGATCGGGACACCAGCGGACTACTCGTGGTCGCCCGGACTCCCGCCGCCTACACCGCACTGGTCCGCGACCTCTCCGCCCACAACGTCGAGCGGATGTACGTGGCGGTCGTCCATGGGATTCCGACGTCGACGCGCGGGACCGTCGACGCGCCGATCGGACGGTCGCCCCGCTGGCCGACCCGGATGGCCGTGCGCGTCGGCGGACGTGAGGCCCGGACCCACTACGAAGTAGTCGACGTGTTCGATGACGTGGCTCGACTCGCCGTCGAACTCGAGACCGGCCGGACGCACCAGATCCGCGTGCACCTGGCGGCCATCGATCATCCCGTGCTCGGTGACTCCGTCTACGGCAACACCGACGTTCGTCTGGCCCGACCGTTCCTCCACGCAGCTCGGTTGGCCTTCACCCACCCCGCGACGGGCTCGCGGATGGAGTTCGAATCGCCGCTGCCGCCGGAACTCGTGACGGTGCTCGAGGGATTCGGCGCCCCACGGTCCGTACCACCGTCAGGTTGACGATCAGGATGGACGCGACGGGCGCGAAGGCCCGGACGGCCGGTCAGTCAGTCGACGGCGGTCGCGGCTGATGCGGCCGGTGCGCTTGGTCTCGCGACCGCGCCGGGGTGGCCGACCTGGGCCCGGCGGGCGAGGTCGGCGAGCGTGTGGCCGGCGAGGAACCCGGCCATCTCGTCGGACACCGCGACCCAGACTTCCTGCAGGACGCAGTGGCCCTCGCAGTGGTCGTGTTCGTCGGGCAGCGTGGTCAACGGCCCGTCGACCGCAGCCAGGATCTGGGCCAGGCTGATCTCGTCCGGGGATCGGGCGAGCACGTACCCGCCTCCGACGCCGCGCTTGGATCGCACGAGTCCGGCGCCCTTGACTGCCAGCAGGATCTGCTCCAGATAGGGCTGGGGCAAGTTAGTACGTTCGGCAATCTCTTTGACCGAGGTCGGCCGGTTCGAGTCGTGCAGCGCCAAGGAGAGCAGCGCGCGAGCGGCATAGTCGCCCCGGGTCGAGACCTTCACGGGGCCATGCTCGCACACCGACACCGATGACGGCCGGTTCGCTACGGTGCATCGATGTCGTCGCCCGAGCCCGTCCGTCCCGACTACGGGCGCGCATCGCTCGAACAGATCGTCCCGGCTCTCGTCGGACGCGTCGACAACGCGTGGCTTCCCGAGCCGGCTCGCGACGCGAAGACGGTGGTGTTACTCGTCCTCGACGGCTTGGGCTGGGATCTGCTCGAGACTCACCGGGCCCGCATGCCCGAGTTGAGCCAGTTCGTCGGCGGCCGTATCACCACCATTGCGCCGTCGACGACGGCATCCGCCTTGACGTCGATCACCACCGGCCTTTCACCGATCCACCACGGTGTCCTCGGCTTTCGCATTCGCCTCGACGGCGACGTGCTCAACGTCTTGTGGTGGGCCACCGACGGTGCCGGCCGCCCCCCGGATGCGTTCAGGGTCCAACGACATCAACCGTTTCTCGGGCGGACGGTGCCCGTCGTCACCCGCCGGGAGTTCCGCGGCTCGGGCTTCACCGCGACCCATCTGCGCGACGCACCGTTCTTCGGCTGGAGTACGACCGCCGTGCTGGTCGAGCACTGTCGGGCGCTGGCGCAGGCCGGCAACCCGCTCGTCTACGCCTACTACCCGGGTATCGACACCGTGGCGCACGAGTTCGGCCTGGCCCCGCCGTATCTGGACGCCGAACTGGCCTTTGCCGACGCCCTCGTCGGTCAGCTCCGGGACGCGCTCCCCCCGGAGGCGGCACTGCTCGTGACCGCCGACCACGGCCAGATGGAGGTCGGGGACAACTGGCACGAACTCACTGCTGTGCAACCGTTGCTCAACGGATGCAGCGGTGAGGGCCGGTTCCGTTGGCTCACGGCCATGCGTGGTCGAGCACCGGATCTCCTGGCGGCGGCGACCGACGCCTACGGGGCCGATGCCTGGGTGATGAGTCGGGACGAAGTGGTCGATGGCGGCTGGCTCGGACCCGGTCCGGCCCCGGCGGTCAACGTTCGCCGTTTGGGCGATGTCGCACTGATCCCCAAAGGGCCGGTGGGATATCTCGACCCGGCCATGCCGAGAGAATCCCAGCTCGTCGGCGCGCACGGATCATTGACCGCCGCGGAGATCTACGTCCCCCTGGTCGCGGCCGGGGGGCGTGGGTGAGCGGTCGTTTGGCGGGCGCGGGTAGGGTCATGAATTCCACGCGTGTCATTCGGCGCGGTGGCAGCCCCGTACACCTCTTGGCGGAGTAACTGGTGGCGAAGTCGTTCACCCACCTGCATGTCCACACCGAGTACTCGATGCTCGACGGTGCTTCGCGCATCGGCGATGTCGTCGCGGCCGCGGCGGCCGACGGTCAGCCTGCGATCGGGATCACCGACCACGGCAACATGTACGGCGTCCTGCCGATGTACCAGGAGGCGCGCAAGCAAGGGATCGTCCCCATCATCGGCACCGAGCTGTACCAGGCGTACGAACACCGCACCGAGCGCCCGGTCCGGCGGGGGAGCCAGGTCGACGACTCCGGCGGTGAAGTCGAGGGCGGCCGCAAGGCGTACTACCACCTGACCGCGCTGGCCGAGACTCAGCAGGGGTATCGCAACCTCATCCAGCTCTCGAGTCGCGCGTACCTCGAGGGCTACTACCAGAAGCCCAAGGTCGACTGGGAGATTCTCGCCGACCACCACGAGGGCGTGATCGCCACCACCGGGTGCCTCGGTGGACACGTGCTGCAGCGGTTGCTCCACGGCGACGAACCGGGCGCGCTTGCTGCCGCGGCGCGTCTGCAGGACATCTTCGGGCGGGACAACCTCTTCGTCGAGTTGCAGGACCAAGGACTCCCCGAGCAAGCCCAGACCAATCCCCAGCTCATTCGGATCGCGCACCAGCTGCAGGCGCCGCTCCTCGCCACCAATGACAGCCACTACACGCACGAAGCCGACGCAGCCGCCCACGACGCGTTGCTGTGCGTGCAGACCAACGCCAAGATCCATGAGACCAACCGGTTCAAGTTCTCGGGTTCCGGCCACTACCTGAAGTCGGCCGTCGAGATGCGGTCGATCTTTTCGGAGGTACCGGAGGCGTGCGACAACACGCTCTGGGTTGCGGAGCGGGCCAACGTCGAGATCGACTTCGGTCAACCGGTGCTGCCGAGCTTCCCCGTCCCGGAGGGGATGACCGAGACCGAGTATCTCCACCAACTCACCTACGAAGGGGCCGCGCAGCGCTACGGGGTTGATCTCGCCCCGAACGTGCGCGATCGCATCGAGTACGAACTCGGCGTCATCGAGTCGATGGGCTTTTCCGCGTACTTCCTCGTCGTGTGGGACCTCGTCGCGTACGCGCGCTCGCAGAACATCCGGGTCGGTCCCGGCCGGGGGAGCGCGGCGGGTTCGTGTGTGGCGTATTGCCTTCGCATCGTCGACATCGACCCGATTCGCTACGACCTGCTGTTCGAGCGGTTCCTGAACCCGGGCCGTAAGCAGATGCCCGACATCGACATGGACTTCGACTCGCGCTACCGCGGCGACATGATCAAGTACGCGGCGCAGCGCTACGGCTCGGACCACGTCGCCCAGATCATCACGTTCTCCACGATCAAGGCGCGGGCCGCCGTGCGCGACGCGGCGCGGGTGCTCGACTATCCCTACGTCGTCGGCGACAAGATCGCCAAGCTCATGCCGCCGCTGATCATGGGTCGCGACACCCCGCTCTACGCGTGTCTCGATCCGCACCCGAAGTTCGAGGACGGCTACAAGATGGCCACCGAACTGCGCGAGCTCTACGAGACCGACAAGGAAGCCAAGGACGTCATCGACGTCGCGCGTGGGCTCGAAGGGCTGCGCCGACAGGACGGCATTCACGCGGCCGCGGTGGTGATCACCCGAGAGCCGCTCACCGAGTACCTGCCAATCCAGCGCAAGCCCGAACCCGGCTCGCCGATCGAGGACGCGCCGGTCGTCACCCAGTACGAGATGCACGGCGTCGAGGATCTCGGCCTCCTCAAGATGGACTTCCTCGGGCTGCGCAACCTCGATGTGATGGAGATCACCCTCGATCTCGTCGAGCGCGCCACGGGGGTACGGCCCGACATCGACAACGTCGACCTCACCGACGCCAAGACGTTCGAGCTGCTGCGTCTCGGTGACACGATCGGGGTGTTCCAGCTCGAGGGTGGTCCGATGCGGGCGCTGATCCGGTCGCTCGAACCGAGTTCCTTCGAGGACGTCGCCGCGCTCGTCGCGTTGTACCGCCCGGGCCCGATGGCGGCCAACATGCACACCGACTACGCCGATCGCAAGAACGGTCGGAAGCCGGTTGAGTACGACCACGCCGACCTCGAGGAGATTCTCGGGCCCACCTTCGGTCTGATGATCTACCAAGAGCAGCTGATGCGAGTCAGTCAGCGGTTGGCGGGATACTCGCTGGAGGAGGCCGACAACCTCCGGAAGGCGACGGGCAAGAAGGACCGCGCGCTCATCGCGAAAGAGCGCGCCAAGTTCGTCGACGGGTGCGAGGCCCAGGGGTACGGCCGTCCGTTCGGCGAGAAGATGTTCGACATCATCGAGCCGTTCGCCGACTACTCGTTCAACAAGTCGCACTCGGTCGGCTACGGGTTCGTCGCCTACCAAACCGCGTACCTGAAGGCGAACTACCCGCGCGAATACCTCGCCGCGTTGCTCACGAGCGTCAAGGGCGACAAGGACAAGTCGGCGGTGTACTTGAACGAGTGTCGCCAACTCGAGATCCCGGTCCTCGTCCCCGATGTCAACGAGTCGGTGATGGATTTCGCCGTCGTGCATCCCGTGGACGACGCCGGGGTCGCCACCGGCGCGGGTTCGATCCGGTTCGGGCTCTCGGCCGTCCGCAACGTCGGTGAGGGTGTGGTGGGCAAGATCCTCGACGCACGCGACGAGGGCGGACCGTTCACCGATTTCTACGACTTCTGCGATCGAGTCGAGACCACGGCGCTGAACAAGCGCACGATCGAGTCGCTCGTCAAGGCCGGAGGGTTCGACTCGCTCGGCCACCCGCGCCAAGGACTCTCGCTGGTGTTCGAGGCGATCGTCGAGGAGGTGCTGCGACGACGGAACAAGGAAGCCGAGGGTCAGTTCGACCTCTTCTCCACTAGCGCCGAGATCATGGAGTCCGAGCGCGATCACACGCGCACGGCGATTCCCGAGCAGGAGTTCGGGAAGACCCAGCGGCTCGCGTTCGAGAAAGAGATGCTCGGGCTCTACGTGTCCGATCACCCATTGATGGGCGCCGAGCGCGCGTTGCGTCGGCACACCGACGCGACGCTGTCGGAACTCAAGGAGATCCGCGAAGGTGAGCTGCGAACCGTCGGGGGAGTGGTCACGGCCTTGGCAAAGAAGTACACCAAGCGCGGTGACCTCATGGCGACGTTCGTCCTCGAAGATCTCGCGGCCGCCGTCGAGGTGATGGTCTTCCCGAAGACGATGGCCTCGTACGGGGAGATGTTGAGTGAAGACGCGATCGTGTGCGTCAAGGGTCGGCTCGACATGCGCGACGACGCGCCGAAAGTCATCGCGATGGAGATCACCCAACCGGCGCTGATCCTCGACGGGGCCCCACCCGTCCGGCTCCGTATCCGACCCGGTGAACTCACCGACGCCAAGACCGCCCGCCTGAAGGAGATCCTCGCCGAACACCCCGGCGAGTCCCAGGTGTTCGTGCACCTGGAGAGCCAGGACAAGGTCACCGTGCTGCAACTGGGCGACGAATTCTGTGTCTCGGAGCGCAACGGCCTCTTCGGGGAACTCCGCGTGCTCCTCGGCCCCGACTGCATCGCGTAACCCGATCGTTCGTCGGGGCCTACCCTGGGGTCATGGCAGCAGAAGATCGTGACGGTGTGCCGATCGACGAGTCGTTGAACGTTGTCGACGACAACACGGAACGGACCGTCGACCGGCTCATGGGCTCGCTGCCCGGCGCGATGACCGGCGCCGCGATGCTCGGCCTGGCCAAGGGCATGGGCATGCACCACGAGCAGGAGGAGACCATGGAGATCCGGGAGGCGGGCGAGCCCGAGCCGGATCCCGACGATCCGATCCAGGTCTCGATCGACATCGAACACCCGGAGAACTCTCGCATCGTCTACCGCGTCGCGTCGCCTGCCGAAACCGAGTCGTCGAACTAGCGACTGACGAGAAGTCGGTAGCCGAGGTCGAGTTCGTCGAGGTCGCGCAGATGGCCCCACTTCTCGTCCCACGCGCCGGATGCGAGGTCGGCGGCGAGATGGGCCATGCCGGCCTCCACCAGCTCGGGATCGAGCTTGCGCACGGCCGACATGCCGGCGCGGCGCTGCGGGTCGAGGTACAGCTCGGGACGAGCCCAGTACGCGCCCATGAAGCCGTCGGTGCAGTCTCGCGGGACCGGCACGCTCTGAATGTCGGCATCGAGCGACGTCGCGACCTCGTCGATCGGCGGGAAGACGAACTGGTCCTGGCCGATGATCGCCGGGAGGTAGTCGCTCGCGATCCACGGGACGAGATCCGTGTCGAAGGTGAGCATCACCACGCGGGAGGTCACTCGGCGAAGCTCGGCGATCCCCGCCGGTTGGTCGGGCCAGTGGTGCATCGTCAGGACCGCCATCACCGCGTCGAAGCTCTGATCCGGGAAGGGCAAGGCGGCGGCCACGGCCTGGAGGCACGGTGCCGTCCCGGGCGAACGTTGGGAGAGCATCACCGCCGACGGCTCCACGGCGATGACCGCACGGTCGGTCGGCTCGTAGGAACCGGTGCCCGCGCCGACGTTGAGGACCCGGCGAGCATCTCCGAGTGCCGCGTGGATGCGTTCGGCGATGCGGGGATCGGGCCGCCGGGTGGTCGCGTAGCTGGTCCCGATCGTGTCGTACAGCGGATGAGCCACCTATCCGACCTTGCTGATCACGTCGTCGGCAAACCGCGACAGCGAATCACGAAGTCCGTCCGGATTGAACGCGAGTGGCGGGATGACGATCCGGTCGCAGCCCTCGTCTTGCATCCGCTTGATGCCGTCGACATCCATCGCGCCACCGCGAGTGATCTCGATCGCGTCGGGGTCACGACCAGCTTCCTCGGCCGCGGCGCGCATGACCGGCTGCAGCTCGGACCAGTCGCCCTTGCCGGGGAAGAACCCGTCGCCGAGCCGCCCGGCGCGGCGGGCCGCGGCATGGGTGTGACCGCCCACGACGATCGGGATCGAGGGTTGGGCCGGATGGGGGAAGGAGTTAGCGGCGCGCAGGGTGGTGAACTCACCGTCGAAGTCGACCGCCTCACCGGCCCAGAGTGCGCGCAGCACCGCGACGTGTTCGTCGGTGCGGGCGGCCCGCTCGCCGAAGGGGATGCCCAACGCGTTGAACTCCTCCTCGAGCCAGCCCACACCGATCCCGAGGGTGACCCGGCCACCCGTGAGGAGGTCGAGCGTCGCGACTTCCTTGGCCAGGACGACGGGGTTGCGCTGGGGCAGGATCAGGATGCCGGTCGCGAGTCGCAGCGTGGTGGTATGGGCGCCGACCCACGTCAGCCACACGAGCGGGTCAGGGATGGGCGAGTCGTCGCCACCGGCCATCTTCCCGTCCTTGGAGTACGGATACTCGGACGCGTAGCCACCGGGCACGATCACGTGCTCGACCGTCCAGACCGACTCGATCCCGGTCTCCTCGCAGATGCGCCCGAGTTCGGCCGCGCCCTCAGGTCGGCCGAACGGTCCGACGTTGGCAAAGATCATTCCGAACTTCATTCGAGCCTCCAAGTGGGTGAGCCGGCAGTTTTCAGTGCGACGGTGTCGGCGTGCCAAGCTGCCCGCACTACTCGCCGGAGAATAGGGTCGCCAGGTGAAAATCGGAGTGCTCGGAGCGACAGGACCCGCGGGTCGAGGATTGGCTGCCCGGTTGAGCGACGTGGGGTACGACGTCCTGGCGGGCTCCCGGGAGCGGGTCAAGGCCGAACAGGTCGTGACCGAACTCACCGAGGAGTGGGGGGATCGGGTCGCCCGGATCACCCCGGCCAACAATCAGGCGGCGTGTGACGCCGATGTGGTGGTGTTGGCGGTGCATGCCGACGCGGCGCTGGCGACGGCGAAGTACTTCGCCGACCAGTTGGCGGGCAAGATCGTCGTCTCGATGGCGAACCACCTCGTGCGCAACGGCACCGAGTTCAACGCGGTGCTTCCGCCCCACGGCTCGATCGCCAAAGAGATGCAGGCGCTGCTGTGGCGTTCTGAGGTCGTGACCGCCTTTCACCTGGTTCCGGCGGCCGAGTTCGCCAACCTGGACGAGAAGATGGAGAGTGACGTCGTTGCGTGTGGCAACGACGACACCGCCCGGTCGACCCTGATGGAGATCATTCGGGCCATCCCCGACCTCCGCGCGTTCGACGGGGGCTCGCTGGAGAACGCGGTCGGAATGGAGACCTTCGCGGCGGTGTTGCTGTCGATCAACATCCGGCACAAGGTCCGTGCTGGCCTCCGACTGTCGGGTATCTGATCACGTGACGATTTCTCTCTACGACACCGCCCGCCGCGCGGTGGTCCCGTTCGAGCCCGATCACCTGGTGCGGATGTACGTCTGTGGGATCACCCCGTACGACTCGACCCACCTGGGTCACGCGGCCACGTACCTCACCTACGACTTGCTGATCCGGCGCCTCGAGGAACTCGGTCACGAAGTGCACATGGTGCGCAACGTGACCGACGTCGACGATTCCATCCTGCCCAAGGCCCGCGAGCTGGGGGTCCCGTACCTCGAACTCGCCGAAGCCGAGCTCACCCGGTTCCGAGCCGATATGGATGCGCTGGAGATGCGCCCGCCGATCGCCGAACCGCGGGCGACCGAGACCATCGACGAGATCATCTCGATCGTCGAGCGGCTCCTCGACTCCGGGCACGCGTACCTGACCCACGGCACCGCGTACTTCGACGTGTCGAGCTTCCCCAACTTCGGCCAACTCTCCCAGTACTCCGAGGACCAGATGGTCCGGCTTGCACGTGCACGCGGCGGCAACCCCGACGATCCGCACCGGCGCAGCCCGCTCGACTTCGTGCTCTGGCAACCGAGCGGACCCGACGAACCCGCGTGGCGAGCGCCGTTCGGCGTCGGCCGGCCGGGTTGGCACGTCGAGTGTTCCGCGATGTCGATGCAGGAACTCGGCCCGACGATCGACTTGCACGGCGGCGGCACCGACCTGATCTTCCCGCACCACGAATGCGAGATCGCCCAGAGCGAAGCGCTGACCGGTCAGCCGTTCGTGCGGCACTGGTTGCATTCGGCGATGGTCGCGTACGAGGGCGAGAAGATGAGCAAGTCGCTGGGGAACCTCGTCTTCATCAGCGATCTCCGCCAGACCGCCGACCCGCGCGCCATTCGGCTCGCGCTGATGCATCACCACTACCGGTCGGGCTTCGAGTGGCACGACACCGACATCCAGGACGGCACCGCGCTCTTGCACCGCCTGGTCGCCGCGGCCCAATGCGCGGACGGTCCCGACCCTGAGCCATTCGCGGCGCGGGTCCGCGCCGCAATCGACGACGATCTCGACGCGCCGAAGGCGATCGACGCCCTCGGCGAGCTCGCCGACGCGATCCTCTCGGGCGGCTCGGATCAGACCGCGCCCGCCGTTCTCACCGACCTCTGCGCCCTCATCGGCGTCGACGCCACCCGCGAGATTTAGCCCTCGGCTTTGGCCTTGAGGGCGTCGAGGCTGCCCTGGTAGATGCCCTGCATCATCCCGGCCATCTCGTCGGGAACGGCGGTGACGTCCCAGGTGACTCGGGAGCCGCCGTCGGCGTCGTGGACGGTGATGGTCGCCTCGTGGGATTCGATCGGCACGCCGTCGACGATCGAATAGGTGATCGCCTTGCCCGCCTCGTCGAGGTTCACCAGGCGCTCCCGGATGCTCATCCCCATCATCGAGAGCACGCGGTCGTCGCCGTCGGACTCCGAGCTGTCGATGCCGGGCATCCAGCTGCCGAGGCCGTGGAAGTCGCGCACGATCGTCCAGACAGCGTCGGGGGTCGCGGTCATGGTGAGTTCTGCGGTGGCGGTCGCCATGGGGACATCTCCAAAAGTCGAGGTCGGAAGGTCGCTGATCATACGGCGGCGAATCGTCCCCAAGCTGGGAAGGGGCCGCCGGTAACCTCGGGACGATGTCCACCCCGATCACGCTCACGTTGCCCGACGGTTCTCAGCGCGAATATCCCGCCGGAACCACGGGTGCTGAGGTGGCCGCGAGCATCGGCCGGGGTCTCGCCAAGGCCGCACTCGCGGTCGCCGTCGACGGTGACCCGATCGATCTGAACCGGCCGATCGACGCGGACGCCACCGTCGCGATCATCACCGGTGCAACCGGCGAGGGCCGGGAGATCCTGCGGCATTCGACGTCCCACCTCCTCGCCCAGGCCGTGTTCGATCTGTTTCCGGGTGCCAAGTACGCGATTGGTCCGGCGATCGCCGACGGCTTCTATTACGACTTCGAGCTCCCCGGCGGCGCCCACTTTCACGACTCGGACCTCGAACGGATCGATGCCCGGATGCGGGAACTCATCAAGGAGAACCAGTCGTTCGTTCGCGAGGAACATGCCGCGGCCGAAGGTTCGGAACTCTTCGCCGATCAGCCGTTCAAGCTCGAGATCATCACCAACGTGACGAGCGGCGCGGCCGACGACGAGGATGCGGGTGAAGTCATCGGCGACGGTGTGGTCGGGGTGTACCGCAACCTCCGCGCCGACGGTTCCACGGCCTACGTCGACCTGTGTCGGGGTCCGCACGTGCCCGCCACCGGCAAGCTCGGAGCGTTCAAGCTCACCCGGGTCGCCGGCGCGTACTGGCGCGGCGACGAGAAGCGTCCGCAACTGCAGCGCATCTACGGCACTGCGTGGGAGAGCAAGGAGATGCTCGCGGAGCACCTCCACCGGCTCGAAGAGGCCGAACGCCGTGACCATCGCAAGCTTGGGGTCGAACTCGATCTCTTCTCCTTTCCCGAGGAGGTCGGATCGGGCCTTGCCGTGTTCCATCCCAAGGGCGGCACGGTCCGGCGAATCATGGAGGAGTACTCCCGGACCCAACACGTGGCCGGCGGGTACGAGTTCGTCTACTCGCCCCACATCACGAAGTCGCACCTGTTCGAGACGAGTGGCCACCTCGAGTGGTTCGCCGACGGCATGTATCCGCCGATGGAGCTCGACGCGGGCACGGACTACTACCTGAAGCCGATGAACTGTCCGTTCCACATCCTGATCTACCGGAACCGGACCCGTTCCTACCGCGAGCTTCCGTTGCGCCTGTTCGAGTTCGGCACCGTGTACCGATACGAGAAGTCCGGTGTGGTCCACGGCCTCACCCGGGCCCGCGGATTCACCCAGGACGACGCGCACATCTTCTGCACCAAGGAAGCCGTGACCGAAGAGCTGACCTCCTTGTTGGAGTTCGTCCTCGGGTTGCTGCGCGATTACGGCCTCACCGACTTCTACCTCGAACTGTCGACCAAGCCTGAGGCCAAGGCCGTCGGTTCCGATGAGGAGTGGGACGAAGCGACCGAATCGTTGCGGGTGGTGGCCGAGAACGCCGGGTTGGAGCTGGTCATGGACCCGGGCGGTGGCGCGTTCTACGGGCCGAAGATCTCGGTCCAGGCGCGCGACGCCATCGGCCGGACCTGGCAGATGTCGACGATCCAGGTCGACTTCCAACTCCCGCAGCGGTTCGACCTCCACTACGTCGGCGCCGACAACGAACGGCACCGGCCGGTGATGATCCACCGTGCGCTGTTCGGCTCGATCGAACGATTCTTCGCGGTGCTCCTCGAGCACTACGCGGGTGCGTTCCCCACTTGGCTCGCGCCGATACAGGTGGCGGTGTTGCCCGTCGCGGATCGCCACCACGACTACGCGGCGCGGGTCGCGGCCCGGCTCCACTCGGAGACGTTGCGCGTCGAGGTGCTCGACGCCCACAACGACACGCTCGGCAACCGCGTCCGTCGGGCCAAGACCGAGAAGGTGCCCTGGGTGCTCGTGGTCGGCGACGACGACGCCGCGGCCACCACCGTCGGGGTCAACGCTCGCGGTGCCGACGCGCCCGAGCGGGGGGTGGGGCTCGAAGACTTCGTGGCGCGCGTGGTCGACGAGGTGCGCGAGCGTCGGGTATGAGCCTGGCGCGCCTGTGGGCCGGATGGCGGGCGGACTACATCGAGACCATCGACGCGCCGGGCCGACCCGATGGGTGCCTCTTCTGTGGACTGCTCGCGATGAGCGACGATGCCGAGGCCTTGATCCTCGAGCGGGCCGAGCCGACGTTCACGTTGATGAACGCCTATCCGTACACCTCGGGTCACGTGATGGTGTCGCCGATGCGGCACGCGGCCTCCATCACCGACCTCGACGCCGACGAGGGGGCGGCGCTCATGCACGCAACGCAACGGGCCGCCGCGGCGGTCAACGCGGTGTACCGGCCGGAGGGGCTCAACGTCGGGGCGAACATCGGCCGAGCGGCCGGTGCCGGAGTGCCGGGTCACCTTCACGTGCACGTGCTGCCGCGCTGGAGCGGCGATTCCAACTTCATGACCTCGGTCGCCGAAGCCCGGGTGCTGCCCGAGAGTCTCCGGCAGTCCTACGACAAGCTCCGGTCCGCTCTGGCGTGAATCCGGTGGGTAGCGTCGGGGTGTGTCCGAACCCATGACCGGCGATGCGCTGCCCGACGACCTCGACGTCACCAACTTCGTCGGACCCACCGTCTTCCCCGACAACTCGAAGCGCCGAATCACCGGAACCATTGACCTCGTGATTGCGGCCGGATGCCTGGCCCAGTTCGCGCAGAGCGGCAACCAGGGTCTGCTGGCTGTGGGGATCCTGCTCGCGGCGATCGGCGGGTATCACTTCATCGCCGGATGGAAGACGAACATCAACGAGACCGAGGCGCTGGCGATCGCGAGCCGGACGGTCGGCTTTCCGGTTGGTCACGCGTCGGCGCAGCTCGCGTGGTACGGCCTGCGCAGCCGGCCGGCGTGGCGCATCCTGCTCTACAGCGCCGACGAACCGCCGAGCTTGCGCGGCCTGGTGGAGTGCGATGCGGTCAACGGTCGGGTGATGGGGGAGTACACCGAGGCGAACCCCGAGGATTGGTCCGAGTTCGGCCTGGTGGCCGGGCAGTAGTTCGCGGATTCCGCTGCCCCCGGGACGGGTAGCGTCGCGGCCTCATGTCGGGGGCTCAGGGTGTCGCGCGCGTTGGTCCGTGGCGGACCGAAGTCGCGCGGTTTCTCGAACTGGTCGGCGTGTTCGGTCTCGCGATCGCGCAGCCGACGTTCGACCTGCTCGGCAAGAACGCCGGCCTGTTCATCGCGTGGAACGCCACGACCCCGCGGGTGTTGTTCCTGGTCGCGGCGGTGGTGCTGGTGCCCGCGATGGCCGCGATGGGGCTCGAGGTGCTCATCGGAATCCTGGCGCCGCGGGCGCGGGGGTGGATCCATTCGGGGGTGCTGGCCGTTGGTTTCGGGATCATCGTCATGGAAGCAACCAAGCGGCTGACCCAACTCGGGCCGGTGCCGCTCGTGGTGCTCGCGGTGCTGGTCGCGGTCGGCATGCTCGTGGTCATCAAACGCGTGAGCGCGGTCCGACAGTGGTTCCGGTACCTGTCGATCGCGCCCGTAGGGTTCGCCGCGCTGCTGCTGTTCGCGTCGCCCGCGACGGCCGTGGTGTTCGATTCCGAACCGACTCCGGTGGCCGTGGCCGTGGAACATCCGGCGCGAGTTGTCATGATCGTGATGGACGAGTTTCCGGTGACGTCGTTGCTCGACGGCCAGGGCGCGATCGATGCCCAGCTCTACCCCAACCTCGCTGCGCTGTCGCGCGAGGGCGCGTGGTACCGCAACCACACCACGGTCGCGCCGTATACCGAAGCGGCAATCCCCGCGATCCTGACCGGCCAACTCCCGCGCACGGGCGACCGGGTGCCGGTCGCGGCCGAACATCCACAGAATCTGTTCACACTGCTCGGGGGTCGCTACCGCCTCAACGTGCGCGAGTCGGTGACCCGGCTGTGCCCGCGGACGAGCTGTGCCGCGCAGAACCGGGCGCTCGGCGTTCATCCCGGTGTGCGCGGGATGCTGGGCGACACCGCCGAGATCTGGCGCGACTTCGCCGATCCCGCGAACCGGGATGCGCCGGGTTTCGGCGGACTCGGCGGAGAAGACGTGCAGGCCATGCTCACCGCGAATGGGTTCATCAACTCGTTGCGGCCGAGTTCGGGCCCGCAACTCGATTTTCTGCACGTGTTGCTCCCGCATTTCCCGTGGCACTACCTGCCCACGGGTCAGGACTACGCCGCCCTTCCCGGCCACACCAACGGTCTGCACGGTCAGAACTGGGCCAACGGCCAGGTCGCGGCCCTCGCCCGGGTCCGCCACCTGCTCCAGGTGCAGGCCACCGACACGTTCATCGGTCAGGTCGTCGAGCGGTTGCGGTCGATCGGAGAGTGGGACAACACCCTGTTCGTGCTCACGGCGGATCACGGGGTGTCCTTCGCGCCCGGCGGTCCGATTCGGGGGGTCACCGCCACCAACTCGGCCGACATTGCCTGGACTCCGCTCCTGATCAAGGCACCGGGACAGACCGCGGGCGGTGTCGACGACCGTGCCGCCGAGTCGATTGACGTGGTGCCGACCATCGCGTCGCACCTCGGCATCACCATTCCGTGGTCGGTCGATGGTCGATCGCTGACGGGTCCGGCGCGGACCGACCGTGATGCCAAGACCGCTCCGATGTTCGACTGGGTGCGGAGCGAGATCCATCCGCGTTCGGGATCCTGGCTCCGTCTGGATCGTGACGCGGGTTGGGCCGAGGTGCGCGCGGCTCGGGCCGCGCCGCCGAACGACTTTGC
>JANLRZ010000083.1:0-11932 GCA_031362155.1 Acidimicrobiia bacterium
ATTGGCGGTGTCGAACTCCCCCCGGAGTGCGAGGATCTGTTCCAACGCCGGCGCCGGACGATCAACGTCGGGCCACCCATCCAAACCGACCCCGAACACCATGGTCATCACGGCGCTCGGGAGATGACGACCATGCGCGCGCCGCTTTCCACCGCGCGGGCGAAGGCGTCGTAGGCGCTCAGCATGTCGTCGAACTGGAAGTGGTGGGTCAGGAACGGTTGGATCGCTGCGGTCATGCGTTCCTCAAATGCTGAGGAGGCGTCGGGCCGGGAAAACGACATTGCGGTCGTCGGCACGGAGTGCGGCGTCTCGGATCTACTGGAACAGAGGCGCTACCAGGGTCCGGAGCAACGCGGTTCGGTGCCAGCCTTGTGGGGCTGACGCCAACGCAGACGATGTTCGTGTCCGCCGCTGGACCCTACACCGATCGCCGTCCCAACGGAACCGGCCGTCGCGACGGCGCCGTGAGCAGTCAGGGCCGAAACGCAGAGAGCCGGCCCTGAGGACCGGCTCCAACGCGCATTTCGATGGTGGCGGGGGGTTGGATTTGAACCAACGACCTTCGGGTGAGAAGTCGCCATGCAACCCCGTTGATCCTGCGGTAACGGCGCTCGGTTCCCTATGACACGTTGAGTTGTCGCTCGGAGGTCATCGCGCCATCGCCTCATTGCCGGCATCCGCAACCTCGGCGCGGTCGGGGAGGTACCGCCAGGCGATGAAGGCGCCGATACCAGCAACGCAGGCGACGATGATCGATCCCCACGACATCGCGAGCGTGAACGCCTCGCGTGCGGCGTCGGCGACGTGCAGGGTGAGATCACTGTCGATCTGCACCGCCGCGCCGAGCGAGTCGCGCGCCGCCGCGGCGACTGGCGCCGGCAGGTCAGCGGAGAGGACGAGCTGGCTGCTGTACAGCGACGACACGATGCTGCCGACGATCGCGACACCGAGCGCACCGCCGAGCTCGCGGGTCGTGTCATTGACGGCCGAGCCGATTCCGGCCCGATCCGAGGGCAGCGCGCCCATGATCGATTCGGTTGCCGGCGCACCGGCGAGCCCCATCCCAACACCCATGAAGAGCATCGCGATCCCCAACCGACCGTAACCAGTGCCGGTGCTGATCGTGGCGGCGATCGCCAGCCCGAGACCGAATGCCAGCATCCCCGTCGTGACCACGCGCTTGGTGCCGAAGCGCACCACCAGCTTCGACGAGAGCGGCGCCGTCACGATCATCGCGGCCGCGTAGGGCAGCATCCGCAGACCCGCGGCCGACGGCGAGTACCCGAGCACGAACTGGAGGTACTGAGTGGAGAGGAACAGGAATCCGAAGAGCGCGAAGAACAGAACCGTGACGGTGCCGCTCGCCGCAGTGAACCGGGCGTTGCGGAAGAGGCGCACGTCGAGCAACGGCTGCTCGACTCGCCGCTCCCAACCGACGAACGCGATGAGCGCAGCGCCGGAGAGCACGAACGCGCCCAGCACCGGAACCGAGGTCCAGCCCTTGCTCGGCGCCTCGATGATCGCCCACACGAGAGCCACGAGACCGACCCCAGAGAGCAGCGCGCCGGTCCAGTCGATGGCGCGAGCGGCGGGGTCACGCGATTCGGGAACGAGCAGTCGGGCGCCCACGATCGCCATCGCGACGATCGGGACGTTCACGATGAACACCGACCCCCACCAGAACTGATCCAGGAGGAACCCGCCGACGACCGGACCCAGCGCGACTCCGACGCCGGCAGTTGCCGCCCAGATGCCGATCGCCATCGCCCGCTCGCGAGCGTCGGGGAAGACGCTGGTCAGGAGGGAAAGCGTGGCGGGCATGATGAACGCGGCACCCGCACCCATGACCGCCCGGGCGATCACCAGTTGACCGACACCCCCGGCCATCGCGGCGGCCGCGGAGGCGACTCCGAAGATCGCCAACCCGGCCAGGAGGGTGCGGCGCCGTCCGAAGCGGTCGCCGAGCGTGCCCGCGAGCAGGAGGAGACCGGCGAACACGAGAGTGTACGCGTCGACGACCCACTGGAGCTGGCTGATGTCGGCTTGGAGGTCTCGCACGAGCGTCGGCAGCGCGACGTTGACGATCGTGTTGTCGATGACGATGACCAGGAGGCTGACGCACAGCACGGCGAGCGCGAGCCAGCGGCTCCGCGACCGCGCCGTCGTCGGATCGGAGGTCGTTGCTGTGGCGGTCGGGTGAGCGTTCACGGGGTCCTCGATTCCTTGGTCCGGTAGTACGACAGGGTCTGTTCGACGATCTCGTCCCAGTCGGTGACGTCTCCGCCGAACGCGGCCGTGAAGGCGGAGGAGTCGACGATGAACGGTGCGTCGAACTGGTAGTAGGTGGCGAGCAGCTCGCGGACGTCCCTGCTCATGAGGCCGATGGCGCGGATCATCGGGCGCTTGAGCGTCGTGATGCGCGGCTTCGCCCCGGCGGCCTCGAAGACCTTGGTGATCACTTTGCGTGTCGTGAGGGTCTCGGGGTTCGGGAGGTGCCAGATCTGTCCGTACGCGTCATCGCGGCTGCCGAGCAGCGCCAGGTTGCGGCCGACGTCGGGTGCGTAGCTGTAGCTGTGCGGGGTGTCGGGTCGGCCCATCGTCTTCGCCTTCTTGCCCGCGAGGGCGGGCCCGAAGACGAGTTCCCCCATCGATGATGCTGTGACGCCCGGGCCGACGAGGTCCGCGGCGCGGCCGATGACGACCTCCACGTCACCACGAGTGTGCGCGTCGAGTAGCTGCTGGGTCATCGCGGCCCGGGTGGCGCCCTTCGCGTTCTCGGGTCGCACGGGCGTGGACTCGGTCATCGGTGCACCACCCGTCGGCCCGTAGCAGTACAGATTCTCGAGCACGACCAGACGCGAGCCGGAGGCTGTCGCCGCGCCGAGGACTGAGTCCTGTAGCGGTGGGAACTCCTCGGGCCACAGGTGGTAGCTCAGCGCGTTCAGGCAGAAGTAGACGGTGTCGGCGTCGCGGGTCGCGTCCTTGGCGAACGCCGGGTCGGTGACGTCACCGCCGATGACCGTTGCGCCAGGGAAGTCACCATGTCCGCTGCGATTCACGGCGACGACGTCGTGCCCGAGCTCAGCGAGCCGCGTCACCACCTGGCTGCCGACCTGGCCGGTGCCGAAGACCACGTGGCGGCTCACGACACGCTCGTCTCGGAACCGCGGGCGAGCACCAGGGGCAGGACGACCGTGGCGGCGGTGACAGTGATCGCACCGCTGGCACCGAAGACGGTGTACTGACTCTCGACGTCGACGCCGATCGCCGTCGTGATCGTCCAGCCGAGTGCCCAGAGTGCGCTCAGCGCAGGCACCCATGCGAATGCCAGACCGCCGATGCGGGAGCGCAGCACGATCGCCTGCGCCGCGCCGATGGCCAGGCCACAGATCGCGCCCTGGATCGCGAGATCCCCCATTGTGGAGCCGTAGCCCACCGCGACCGACCCGATCCCGAGACCAACCGAGAGCCCGACTGCCGTCGCGACGATCCACTGGCGGGCCGTCGGGCCGTTCGATCCGAGGCCCCACCACTGCGCCGCTCCGAGCACGGTGCCGGTGATCGCTCCGCCGATGAGTGCTGCGGCGAGGCCGTCGACCGATCCGGCGATGAGCTCCGCGGCGAGCCCGCCGAGCGGGAAGGCGAAGAAGGTCGGGAGCCAGCGAAGTGCGATCTTCCAGGTCTTCTTCGTCGTCGACTGGCGTTCTCGGACAGTCATGGTGTGCTCTCCTTGATCGGTGACGGTGAGGACCGTCCGGTGCGCTGTCGTGGCGCCGGTCATGCCGGCACCGATACCTGGATCGGAGCGGACGAGGTGGCCGCGCGCCGCTCGTGCACGAGGATCACGGCACCGAAGGCGATCAACCAGACGCTCCAGAGCACGTAACCGAAGAAGTTCGCGGTGTCGACGCCGGGGAGTTCGAGTGGAGAGAGCACGCCGACGAACACCAGAACCGCGGCTGCCCCGCCGAGCACCTGGAACCAGCGGCCCGCGTACTTGCGGCCGAGTGCGACGATGACAAGCACCGTCCATGCGGCCGTGAGGGCGTAGCCGAGGGTCTCGCCGATTGTGGTGCCGAGGATGTTGCTCGCGGTGGTGAAGGAGTCGCGGGCGGAGCTTGCGATGCTCGGGTTCGAGCTGGCGGCGTCGCTTGCAAAGCCGGGCACCAGGATCGGCCAGCGGAGCAAGCCGACGACCTGCACAATCGCGGCGGCGATCCCGACCGGAACCGCGATCCGCATCGCCCGTTGCGTCGAGAGGCGCCCGACGCCGATTGCGATCGGTGCCATGAGCGCGGAGGCGAGCGCGAGGACCAGGAACCAGCCGCTGACGGCGCTCTGGTGGTCACGAAAGCTGGCGAGCACCTTGCCCGCGGGCTCGTTGAGGACGTCGGGGTAGTTGAACACGCTGCCGAGTGCGGTGAAACCGATGTTCGCCAGGAGGGCGGCGAGGATCAGCAGTAATGCGGTGAGCTTGCGATTCATGATGACTCCTTGTCCAAGGTCGGGTCGTGCAGGGCATTGCATCGGTGACTCGCCGCCGCGATCCACGCGACGAGCACACTGTCGGGATGGTCGACGAGGTGATCGCGGGCGAGAGCGTCGACGAGGTCGCGGTCGCCCGCGCGGTGGGCGGTGGCGATCGCCACGAGCTGACGGTCGCGGGTCGACAGGGCCACTCGCCCGGCCCGAGCCATCAGGTCGTCTCCGTCGGGCGCGAACAGAGCGGCGGCCACGAGGATCTGCGGCTCGTCGCTGGTTCGTGACTCGTCCACGATCGTGGCGATCGCGGCGGCGTCACCGACTGCGAGTTGATGGATCAGCTGGCCGGGATCGGCAGTGGGCATGGGGTCATCGTCGATGGGCGCCGTGACACGTCGCTGACACCGCGCTGACGCGGCACCCCAGGACCCCGGAATTCGGCCTCTGAACGGCTACCCGGCCGGGTCGGAGCCGGCTCCGACGAGAGCCCGGGCGCGGCGGGCATCGATGCGGTCGTGCGCGGCGATTCGCTGACCCGCTGACCCCATGAGCTCGTCGGCGAGGGTGAGCAGGTCGAGCGCGGCGACGACGTTGCCCGCGCGGGACTCGATGCCGGCCAGCGCATCGAGTGCGAGGACCTGCACATCGGTGTCGCCATCCGCTCTGGCGGCGTCGAGGATCGTGGCGAGCCATTCCGCGGCGCCGGGGAGGTCGTCCTCGGCATCGATTGCGGCGAGCACGCATCGGGCCAGCGCCGCCTCGCCTCCGCCGCCGGAGGCTCCGAACCATTCGTCGGCGGTACTCAGATGCGAGCGCGCGGCGTCGGCATCACCCAGTCCGCGCAGGAGCGTGCCGAGGCGCACTCGCGTGAAGGCCGTGATGCGCATGAGCCCTACGGTGCCGGCGAGCTCGATCGCCTGTTCGAACGTTGCGATGGCCGCCTCCTGGTCGCCCGCTTGGTTGAGGACGATCCCGAGGTTGGCGAGGTGGAAGCCTTCCGTCGCAGTCATCTCGGCCCGTTGCGCCGCCCGAGCCGCGCGGGTCAGGTGCGCCGCGGCGTCGGGGTAGCGCAGCTCGATCTGGGCGAGCTGGCCAAGGATCGCTTCGAGGTGGCTGGCGAGCCAATCGTCGTCCACCAGCCGGAGCAGCTGCTCGGCTTCGACGCAGGCGTGGCCCGCGCGTTGACTGTCGCCGACCGCGAAGCTCGCGTAGCCGAGCAGCGCGACGTGCAGGCCACGATCCCAGACGACGGTGTCGTCAGGTGCGGCGGCATGCCAGCGGTCGAGCACCTCGATCGCTGATTCGGGTTGGCCTTGTTGGATGAGGACGAAGGCGCTCACGAATCGACTCGTCGTGATGGCGGTGTCGTCGTCCGTGGCGTCGGCGACCTCGTTTGCACGCTGCGCTTCGGCCCAGGCTCGCTCGATGTCGGCTCCCGACTCGTTCCACGCAATCAGTGACAGCGTCAAGGCCCGGTCGGCATCCGCGACTGACGACCCGGCCGCGGCGAGCGCCCGCCGCAGTCGATCGGCGGCCATCGCGCCTTCTCCGAGGATCACCGACGCCCAGGCGAAGCCATTGGCGATTCGCAGGCCCTGCGCGGGATCGTGCTGAGCGGTCCACGCGAGCGCGACATCGAGATTGGCTCGTTCGGTTCGTACCACCGCGACGTGTCGAGCCTGGCTCTGGGTCCGCTGCTCGGCAAGGGCCTCCTCGGCGGCGATCTCGAGCCATGCGGCATGCGCGGCGCGGGCGACATCGGTGAGCCCGGCCTCGTCGAGGCGATCCTTCGCGAAGGCGCCGACGCTTTCGAGAAGCCGGTAGCGAACCTCGCCCGTCGCGTCGATGTCGACCGTGACGAGTGAGCGGTCAGCGAGCTGTCCGAAGACATCGACGGTGGCTGCCGCCGGCACGCCGACGGCGATAGCAACATGTTCCGCAGCGGCCAGCGCTGCGCCGCCGGAGAAGCAGGCGAGTGCCCAGAGCCCGCGTTGTTCGTCTGGGAACAGCAGGTCATAGCTCCAACCGATCGCCGTGGAGAGCGCACGGTGCCGTTCCTGTCGTCGTCCCGTGGGGTCGCTCAAAAGGCTGAATCGGTCGTCGAGGCGGCGGGAGATCTCTTGCACCGACAGTGCTTTGGTCCGGGCCGCCGCGAGCTCGATCGCGAGCGGCAGTCCGTCGAGTGACCGACAGACACCCTCGACCGCGGCGGCGGTGTCGGGATCGAGGGTGAACGACCTTCGGTGCTCTCCCGCGCGTTGAGCGAACAAGGTGATCGAGTCAGCCAGCGGCAGCGGCTCGAGTGCGTACACCGTCTCGCCATCGAGCCCCAACGGGATCTGGCTCGTCACGAGCACCTTCACTCCGGGGGCGTAATCGAGAATGCGCGCGCAGAGATCCGCAGCGGGTTCGAGAACGTGCTCACAGTTGTCGAGCACCACGAGGATCTCCGCAGTCCTGACCCGGTCGATGATCGTGGCCTCGGTGGCGCCGATCAGGTTGAAAGCCTCGCCCACCGCCTGGGGGACCGCAGCCGGGGTGCGCGCGTTCTCGAGGCGTACGAGCCACGAACCCCCGGCGACGGCGTGGCGCCGGGCGATCTCGATCGCGAGCCGCGTCTTTCCGACACCGGCAGGACCCACGAGGCTGACGAGGCGCCGGTCCGTCAACAGCTGGCTGACCTCGTGGAGATCTGCGTCCCGCCCGACGAGGACTGAGCCCCGCCGGGGCAGGTTCCCCTCGTTGCCTGGCAGCGCGACAGCCGTCGGAGCGCGCGGCGCACCTTCGAGCGAAGGATCCTGCAGCAGCATCTGCCGCTCGAGCGTCTGCAGCTGTGGCCCGGGATCGAGACCAAGCGCGTCGGCGAGCAACGTCCGGATCCGTTGATACGCTGCGAGGGCGTCGGCTTGCCGGCTGCTGCGGTACAGCGCGGTGATCAGCAGCACCCAGAGGCTCTCGCGCAGCGGCTCTCGCGCAACCAGGGTTTCCAGCTCACCGATCACCTCTGCCGCAGCCCCGAGCTCGACCCGTGCCGCCAGCAGATCTTCGACGAGTCCAAGCCGGACCTCTTCGAGCCGAACCCGGTGCGGGACCACCCACTCGCCGTCGCCCGCGTCGCAGAGGACGTCGCCGCGATACATCTCCAGACCCCGTGCGGCCAATTCCACCACGGCCTGATGGTCGCCCGCGGCGGACCGTTCCTTCGCGATCTCTGCGACGCGCAGCACCGCGATGGCATCGACCGCGCTCGGTTCGACGTGCAGGGTGTAACCGGTGCGTCCGCCTGCCACCACCGCCGGGTCTCCGAGCGCGCGCCGGAGCCTGGAGACCTTGGAGTGCAACGTGTTCTTCTCGGTGCTCTCCGCCTCCGAGCCCCAGAGATCCTCGATCAGGAGCTCGGTACGCACGGTGACGCCCGCATCGAGCGCGAGCCTCACCAGCAGCTCAGCCGTCTTGCCGGCGGGCAACCGCACGAGCTCGCCGCCGCGACGGATCTCGACCGGCCCGAGCAACGAGATCGAGATCACCTCGGAAGCCTAGAACAGAGCCAGAAGGGCAGCCTTCGGCGCGCCGGGGGTCAGACGCGGCTCGCGCGCCGTCGCTGGCACCCTGCCGGCACCGACCGCGCCCAGGCCGAAGCCCTCGCCGCCCGTCTCGCCGCTGGGTCTGGTGACATCTGATCTGTCGTGCCCTACGGGGTGCTGCTGGAAGGATGTGTGCCAGCCCAAGCCCTGTCTCCGTGAGTTCCGTGAGGACGTGATCCGCGTTGCCGGCCGCCGCGAGCGTGGTGTCCATCTCAAGGACATCGCCGCCGATTTCGGGTCGCGTGAGAAGTCGGACCCGGAATGCAGAAAGCCGGCCCCGAGGGACCGGCTCTCACCTGCTTCTCCGATGGTGGCGGGGGTTGGATTTGAACCAACGACCTTCGGGTTATGAGCCCGACGAGCTACCAGACTGCTCCACCCCGCGGCGTGCCGAAGACTCTAGTCGCGCCCCACCACCGGATCCCAGTCGATTCCGACGCGCGCTCCGCACCCCAGGGGGTGCGATACGAGCGCTGGAAGCCGGGAAAAGAGGGAGTGTGACGGCGACGGGGTTGTGGTCCGAGCCGGTCGCGGCGAGGAGCGCGGCCATCCGGTCGCCCGGGATCTCCGTCGTCCACGTTCCGAAGTCCAGCACCGCGCCCGCGGCCGGTGTCACGCCGCGCAGCAACACGTGATCCAGGCGGGCGAGGGCCTCCCAGGCGTCACCCGGCCGGGCGTAAGGATGCGTCGGATCCGTGATCCCGAGCACCGACAGCGCGTCGACGAACCCGGCGTGGTTCAGCTCCGCACCGAGGTCGCCGGCGCCGGCATCCTCATTGCAATCGCCGGCAACGACATCAACCGTCCCGGGCTCGGCGGCGAAGGCGGCCAGCGCGACCGGCATCTGGGCGCGCCGGATCGTGAGATCGTCGGCGTCGAGGTGCACGCTCATGATCCGGAACCGCGCTCCGCCCGGGCCGGTGAGCTCCACCCAGGTCGCGACATTGCCGTCCGGCGACAGCTCGACCCCGCCGCGTGCCACCACGTCGAACCTGTTACTGCGCCACAGCACCGCGGTCCCATTGGGCTCCCACGGCACCACCGGTGTGGACCAATGCGCCCAGAGTTCAGGACCGTTGGGGACCGCATGGTGGTCGTACCGGTCCTCGAGTTCGAGCAGCACGGTGGCCAGATCGACCGGCGTCGTCTCCTGGAGACACAACACATCCGCGTCGATCGAGCGCAATGTCTTCGCCACTAATTTGGTTCGCACCTGCCGATCGAGCAGCGCCGGATCCATGCCGTCGGGATAGAACGCGGCCGCGGCCCACGGAGCCGCCAGCACGTTCCACGTGACGACCCGCACCTCGTCGGGCATCGCGGACTCTGTCATCGGAGATGGGTCGCGAACCAGGCCAACGTCTCGTTCCATGCCTCGACCGCGGTCGGTTCACGGTAGGCGGAACTGGTGTCGTTGTTGAACTGATGGCCGGCTCCGGGCCACACCCGTTTGGTGAAGGTCCTGCCGGCGAGTGCAGCCTCCAAGCCCAAGATACTCGCGTTGACTCGCGCATCGTCCGCGCCATAGTGCGCGAGGACGGCCGCCTTGGTATCCGCCATCTGCGCGGCCGGCTCGGGTGTCGGTCCGTAATACGGGACGGCCGCGCGAACCTGGGGTTGCGCAGCGGCGAACGACAACGTCATTCCACCACCGAAGCAGAAGCCGACGACACCAAGCCGCCCGTTGTAGACCCGCTTGGTCTCGAGGTAGGCCGCCGCCGCGTTCAGATCGGCGATCCGATCCTCGACGGGGCCGCTGGTGAGGTCGCCGATCACATTGGTCGATGCTTCGGTTCCGCCCGCACGCGAAACCAGGTCCGGCGCCAGCGCGACGTAGCCGGCCTTGGCCAGTCTCCGCGCGACATCACGGATGTGGTCGTTGAGCCCGAAGATCTCATGAATCACGATCACGCCCGGCAACCGTCCCGACGTCGCCGGTCGTGCGAGGTACCCGAACAGCTTCGACGCCGGACCCGCGAACTCGACCGATGCGGCGCGAACCTGCGGATCGCCTTCCGCGACCGACAACACGTGCCCGGCCGGACCGTTGGTCGCGGCCGTCGACCCGATCGTGGTCGACGACGTCGGAGCCGGCTTCGCGGCCGACGACGGTCGCGACCCGCCACTCGAACACGCGACGAGGAACGCCGACGCGGCAGTGGCCGAACCACACACCTTGGCCAGCCAGCCGAGCGCTTCCCGACGGCTCATCGCACCGGAGTCCGCCATCTCTACGAGTTCGGTCGCGGCGTACCGTTCCATCCAGTTGAGCTCGGCCATGGACGGCAGGTTTCCACACCGATCGCGCCTGCGCCCGGCGGCGGGCCCGCGCCGTTCCGGGCGATTCGCCCGACAACTACCATTGTCGGATGCTGCGAGCCGGGGAGGCCCTCGAGCGTCCCCGCCGAGGGATGCGCACACTGCGACGAGTTGCCCTGCTCGCCGCGGTGACAACGGCGTCGGCCTGCGGCGTCGGCAGCTGGACCGTCAATCCGACACCGGCGCCGGTACGCGCCGTCCACGCCGCGCTCCTCAAGAACGGCAACGTCTTGCTGATCCAGGGCTCGGGCAACGATCCCGACCTCTTCGCGGCCGGCACGTTCAAGACCACTGAATGGAACCCGACCACCAACACCTTCCGATCGGTCTCGACGCCCTACGACATGTTCTGTTCGGGCCACGCCGCACTGGCCGACGGCAGCGTGCTCGTCGCCGGAGGCACCATCGGCTACCCCAACGACGCGATCGGTCTCGACTACCAAGGGTCCAACCGCGCGTACAAGTACAACCCGGCCACGCACAAATATGTCGCCGTACCCGATCTCGCGGAAGGTCACTGGTACCCCACGCTCGTCAACCGGGGCGACGGCACCGTCGTCATGGTCAGTGGACTCGATCAGAACGCAGTCCTGAAGAGCAACGCGCAGATCTTCGATGCGACCGCCGCGGGCGGAACCGGCGCCTGGTCGGAGCAGTTCGAGACCGCGAGTTTCCTCCCGCCGTATCCGGCGCTGCACCTCATGGCCGACGGTCGCTTCCTCTTCAGCGGCGTCTCGACGTTCGGTGACGGGAGCGACGACGCCGGCATCTGGGACGCCACGGCCAACACGTTCACCTCGGTCCCCGGATTGACCGATCGGTACCAACGCGACATGGGCGCGTCGGTCATGTTGCCGCCGGCCCAGAGCCAGCGGGTCATGGTGATGGGCGGAGGGAGCCATCCGAAACCGGAGGTCGTCGCCACGGCCAGTACCGCGATCATCGACCTCACACAGCCGTCGCCGAGTTTCACCCCCGGTCCCGACCTCGCGGAATCGAAGCAGTACGTGAGCGCGGTGGTCTTGCCCGACCGCACGGTGTTCCAGAGCGGGGGCAGCAACGAGAGCTACCTCGATCGTGACCTTCCCAGCTTCAAGTACCGCTACTCCGCCCAGATCTTCCACCCCGACACCGGAACCTGGGAGAATGCCAAGAGCGCGACGGTCGGCCGCACGTACCACTCCGAGGCGCTGCTCCTGCCCGACGGCCGGGTCGCGACGTTCGGTGGCAACGCATCGGACATCGGCGCGCCGTTCGAGATGCGCATCGAGATCTACACCCCGGAGTACCTGACGAGATCCCGGCCGGTCCTGACCCTGAACACCGCGGCGCGAACCATCGCCCGGGGCGGGGCGGCCACGTTCAGTGCCGACCGTCCACTCAAGTGGGTGCACATCGTCCGCCCCAGCGCAGCAACCCACAGCAACGATCCGGATCAACGGCTCGTCGACCTGCCGTTCACGCAGAGCGGCTCGACCGTGACCGCGACCCTCGACCCCAACCCGAACCTCACGCCGCCGGGTTGGTACATGCTGTTCGGGGTCGAC
>JANLRZ010000133.1:0-10994 GCA_031362155.1 Acidimicrobiia bacterium
GAATGGGAAGCGCACAACTCGCTGGTGCGCCGGACCGGCGAGCCGGACTGGGATCGGGTCTCGGTCGCTCGCGCCGCGCTGGCGAAGAGTCGCAGCATCACCGCGGCCGCATCGCAACACTGACGATCGCGTCGAGTTCGAGCGCCTGACCTACGGTACGGCGATGGGCATGGACCCCCGCCGCCGGCGGGTTCCTCATCGTGGAGACCTGGTCTTCGTCATCAGCGGAGTCGTGATCGCGATCGCCTTGTTGCTCTGGGCGGTGTTCGGCTCGTGAGCGATCCCGAGGTCACCGTGCGCCACATGCAGCCGTACGAAGCGGTCAAGAGCTACCGCTGCCCGGGCTGTGACCACGACATCCGGCCCGGCGAGGGCCACAAGGTCGTGATCCCCGTCGATGCACTCGAAGACCGGCGCCACTGGCACACCGGCTGCTGGCACCGCGAAGCCCGCCGCCGCCGGTAACTAAAACGCGGCTTCGTAGACGTCGATCGTCGGCGGGCCGTCGCGCGGCGCGAGGATCGACACCACATCGAAACGTAGACCACGCGCCGCCCGATCGTGGGCGGACAACCACTCTCCGGCGAGTCGACGGATGCGTTGCTGCTTCTCGCGCGTGACGGCTTCGACGCCGGCACCGAAGGCATCCGTCGTTCGGGTCTTGACCTCGCAGAACACCACGATGCCGTCATGCTCGAGGACGAGATCGAGTTCACCCTGCCGGGTGCGCCAGTTGCGGTCGAGCACGACGTACCCTCGCTCGGTGTACCACTCCCCCGCCCACGCCTCGCCTTGCGCACCCAGAGCGCGTCGGTTCACAGGTCCTTGCCTGCGAGCTCCTCGATGTTGACGTCCTTGAACGTGACCACGCGGACATTGGCCACGAAGCGAGCCGGTCGGTACATGTCCCAGACCCACGCGTCGGACAACTCGAGTTCGAAGTAGAGCGAACCGTTCTCGGAGTGGGCTTCCATCTTCACCGAGTTGGTGAGATAGAAGCGACGCTCGGTCTCCACGACGTAGGAGAACATCGGCAGGACATCGCGATACTCGCGGTAGAGCGCGAGCTCGATCTCGGTTTCGTACCGTTCGAGATCTTCAGCGCTCATGCTTGGCCCTCGTACGCGTGCGCGAATCGCATGCGTCGAAGTGTAGAGGTGGGCGCGGGAAGAGAGCGGTCAGAAACGCTTCTCTTTGATCTTCGCGGCCTTACCGATCCGGTCGCGCAAGTAGTAGAGCTTCGCTCGGCGCACATCACCACGGGTGGCGACTTCGATCTTGTCCACAATGGGCGAATGCACCGGGAAGGTGCGTTCGACGCCGACGCCGAAGCTCATCTTGCGGACCTTGAACGTCTCGCGGACCCCGTCGCCCTTGCGACCGATCACGACACCCTGGAACAGCTGCACCCGCTGCCGGTTGCCTTCGACCACTCGGACGTGCACCTTCACGGTGTCGCCGGGCGCAAACTCGGGGATGTCGTCGCGCAATGCGGCGCGGTCGACCAGATCGGTGGGGTTCATGGCGCGTGGAGTCCTTCGGGCGGATCGCTGGAAGCGACGATGCTAGCCGGGCGGGTCCGGATTCGAGAACTCGTCGAGCAGCGCCCGATCGGCTGGTTCCAGGCCGTCGTCACCACCCGGAATCAGGTCAGGCCGGCGGTCCAGGGTCCGGCGCAACGATTGGGCCCTGCGCCACCGCTCGACCCGAGCGTGATCGCCCGATCGGAGTACTTCGGGCACGTCCCAGCCCCGAAAGGCGGCCGGGCGGGTGTAGTGCGGATATTCCAGTCGGCCCGCCAAAAACGACTCATCCACTCCCGACTCGGCGTTGCCCATGACTCCGGGCACCAGGCGGGTCACCGCCTCGATCATCATGAGCGCGGCCACTTCCCCACCGGCCAGAACCACGTCGCCGACCGAGACCTCACCGTCGCAGAGGTGGTCGGCAACTCGCTGATCGACGCCCTCGTACCGTCCGCACAGCAGGGAGAACCCGTCGAGCCCGGACAACTCACGGGCCATCGCCTGATCGAACCGGCGGCCACCGGCAGCCAGGAGAAAAAGCGGGCGGGGCGGGGCCGCCGCTTCGACAGCTGCGAACAGCGGCTCGGGCATCATCACCATGCCCGGTCCTCCGCCGAACGGGGCATCGTCGACCGTGCGGTGGGGATCGGTCGCTTCCGAACGGAGGTCGTGCACACGCACGTCGAGACGGCCGGCATCGCGGGCTCGCTGGATCAGCGCCAGGGAGAGCGGCCCGCGCAGATAGTCGGGGAAAATGGAGAAGACGTCGATCCGCATCGGGCGTTCAGTCCCAAAGTCCTGCGGGCGGATCCACCACCACGAGACCCGGTTCGTGCGACACCAGGAAGACCAAGGGCAGGAGGCGATCCCCATCCAGGACGAGCAAGTCGCTCGCCGGGTTCGCTTCCAGTGCGATGACCGTTCCCAGCGTGGTTCCGGCCGGGTCCTGCACCGTGGCGCCGATCAGTTCATGCACCCAGAGTTCGTCGGCGGCCGAGTCGATGGGCTCCGCGAAGAGCTTCTCGCCTTGGAGCGCCTCGGCGCCATCGCGGTCGTCGATGCCCTCGAACCGCACCAGCCAGCGCTGCTGGTGGCGGCGAGACGACGCCACGACGAGGTCACGGTCGCCAGTACCGAGCACGGCACCGGGCGCGACCCTTTCGTCGCGCTCAGTGCTCAGGAGGACGGCGACTTCACCGCGGAGGCCATGCGCGCGTCCGACGCGGCCCACCTCGAGGCGGGCGGCCGCAGTCATCGACTATTCGACGATATCGACCGACGCGCGGATGCCTTCGGCGGCACCCGCCGCGCGAGTGACCTGCCGCAGCGCCTGCACCACTCGGCCGCGCTTGCCGATCAGGCGACCCATGTCGCCCTTGTCGGCGTGGACGAGGAGCGAGACCTCGTCCCGACGCTCGATCATGTCGACTTCGATCGCGTCGGGTTCGTCGGCGATCGAACGGGTCACGTGCTCCACGACCGCCTTGGCGCGGCCGCCGATGATTCGGTTGCCGTCGGCGGCGACTTCGTCGTCGTCGCCGTACTCCTCGTCGTCGTGATCGTGGTCGCTCACGCGTCGCCCTCAGCCGGAGTCTCGTCAGCCGGGGTCTCGTCCGCTGGAGCTTCCTCCGCGGCTGGCGCTTCCACCGCTTCAGCCGCAGCTGCTGCTTCGGCCGCTTTGGCGGCCGCCGCCGCAGCATCCGCCTCGGCCTTGGCGTCGGCCGCAGCCTTCGCCTCGGACGCCGCCTTCACCTTCGCGGCCTCGGCTTGGGCAGTCGCGTGGCCCTTCGCCCGGCGAGCGGCGACCTTGGCCGCCGTCGAGACCGACGAACGCGTCGATTCGTATTGCTCCCAGATTCCCGCGTTCACCAGCAGGCGATGGACCTGCTCGCTCGGCTGGGCACCCTTGGCCAACCAATCCATGACCTTGGCGTCGTCGATCGTGAAACCCGACGGCTCCTGGCGCGGCTGGTAGTGGCCGATGATCTCGATGTAGCGACCATCACGGGGGCTGCGGCCGTCGGCGACGACCACTCGGTAGCTGGGCTGCTTCTTCTTGCCCACGCGCATAAGACGAATCTTGACGGACACGTGCTGGGATTTCCTCTCCGAAAGGGACTGCACCGCTGGGCGGCGCGAGGGAGCAAGGCTAGTGGTTGGGGGCGCGGTCATGCCGGGTTCGGGGCCGAACCCGTTTGCGGCGCAGGTTCCGGTCAGTTTCCGCCCTGGAGTTGGCTCAGATCCATGCCGGCGAGGCCCCGCAGTTTCGGCCGCTTCCCCCCGCCGGTCAGGGCCTTCATCATCTGTTGGACCTGTTTGAACTGCTTCAAGAGCGCGTTGACTTCCGAGGTGGACGTGCCGCTCCCCTGGGCGATCCGCACCCGTCGCGAACCGTTGATCACGGACGGGTCCCGACGCTCCGCGGCGGTCATCGAGCAGATGATCGCTTCGATCCGATTGATCTCGCCTTCGTCGACCTCGGCGTTCTTCATTTCCTTGGGCATCCCGGGCAGCATCTTCATGATGTTGCCGATCGGCCCCATCTTGCGGACCTGGCGCATCTGCTCCAGGAAGTCTTCGAGGGTGAACTGGCCGCTGCTGAGCGACTCCTGGGCTCGCTGGGCGACATCGGCATCGAAGGTGGCCTCGGCCTTCTCGATCAGCGTGAGCACATCGCCCATCCCGAGGATGCGGCTCGCCATCCGGTCGGGGTGGAACGGTTCGAAATCCTCGAGCTTCTCGCCCGTTCCCACGAAGAGGATCGGCTTTCCCACCACTTCCTTGACCGAGAGCGCAGCACCGCCGCGGGCATCGCCGTCGATCTTGGTGAGTACGACACCGTCGAGCCCCACCGCTTCGTCGAACGCGGTCGCCACGTTGACCGCTTCCTGCCCGGTCATCGCGTCGACCACCAGCAACGTGTTCGTCGGGTTCACCACATCACGCACTTGTTTCAGTTCGAGCATCAGCTCGGTGTCGATCTGTAGCCGACCGGCGGTGTCGACGATGACCACGTTGCGACCGAGACGCGCCGCTTCGTCGAGTGCCGTGCGGGCGACCTCGACGGCGTCCTGGGGTCCGTCGTCGGGCGCGGACCATACCGGCACGTCGACCCTGCTGCCGAGCACCCGAAGCTGTTCGACCGCGGCGGGCCGTTGCAGGTCGGCCGCGACCAGCATCACCTGGAGACCCTGACCCTTGAGTTGGCGAGCCAACTTGCCGGCCGCGGTCGTCTTGCCGGCGCCTTGGAGGCCACACATCATCACGACCGTGGGTGGCTTCGGGCTCATCGTCAACTTGCCCGACGTTCCACCCAACGTGGTGATGAGTTCTTCGTGGACGATCTTGATGACCTGTTGGGCCGGGCTGAGGCTCTTCTGGACCTCGGCACCGTTGGCGCGTTCCTTCAGCCGGGAGATGAGCGCCTTGACGACCTTGACGTTGACGTCGGCTTCGAGCAGCGCCAACCGGATCTCGCGGGCCACCGCGTCGATGTCGGCCTCGGTGAGCTTCCCGCGACTGCGCAAGCGCGAAAAGATGCCGTCGAACCGGTCGGAGAGGGCGTCGAACATGAGACGGCGAGTATACGGACCGCCTCCCGGAGACCCGGGACGCCGATCAGAACAGGGCGGCGACGAACTCCTCGGCGTCGAATTCGATGAGATCGTCGGCGGTCTCGCCCACGCCGACGACCTTCACGGGGATCCCGAGTTCGGATTGGATCGCCAACACGATGCCGCCCTTGGCCGTGCCATCGAGCTTGGTGAGGATGACGCCGGTGATGTCGACGGTCTCGGCGAACTGGCGGGCCTGGGCGAGACCGTTCTGGCCGGTCGACGCGTCGACCACCAACAGGACTTCCTGGAGCGCACCCTCGGTGCGGTCGACGATGCGGCGGAGCTTCTTCAGCTCCTCCATGAGGTTGACCTTGTTGTGGAGCCGACCTGCGGTGTCGACGAGTACGACGTCGGCACCACGCGTCGATGCCGCGCTCATGGCATCGAAGACGATCGAACCGGGATCGGCACCGTCTTGACCGCGCACGATTTCTGAGCCGGTTCGCGTGGCCCAGGTGGCGAGTTGCTCCGCCGCCGCGGCCCGGAACGTGTCGGCCGCGGCGAGCACCACTCGGTGGCCGGCATCGACCTCACGCTGGGCAAGTTTCGCGATGCTCGTCGTCTTCCCGACTCCGTTCACGCCGACGAACATCCACACGGTCGGTCCGGCCTCGGCCCGACCGAGGGACCGATCGGTCCCCGAGAGCAGCATGACCAACTCCTCGCGCAGCAACTCGACCACCCGCGCAGGGTCCGAGACCTTCTCGGCGCTCACCCGGGCGCGCACGTCGTCGATCACCTTCGTCGTGGTGGGTACCCCGACGTCGGCCAGGATCAGGGCCTCTTCGAGGTCGTCCCAGGTCTCGTCGTCGATCTTGCCGCGGCTGGCGATACCGGCGAACACGCCGGTGAAGGCCGCCCGGGTCTTGCCCAGCCGGTCCCGCAGGCGCGGCTTGACCCGCTCCGGTTCCGTCTCCGGTTCCGTCTCCGGCTCGACCGTTTCGACGGTCGGGGCCGGCGCGGTCGGGTCCGGCGCGGTCGGTGGAGCGGGAATCCGAAGGTCCTCGTCGACATCGGGTCGCGACCTCCGGGCGATGACCAGCCCCCCGATGCCCAGGACGACAACGAGCGCGACGATCAGAACGAGCAGCAAGGGATCCATCAGCCGGGGAGCCTAAACCTGGTCTAACGGTCGCTCGGGAACTGACCTTCCTTGCCCGGCGCAGGCCCGGCCGCGGGACCGCCCGGCGGCCGATAGCGCACGACATCGGGCGCGAGCGGATGGACGTCGACGGCGTCGAGCGCCGACTTCACCCGAGCGCGCAGTTCGCGCGCCACTTTCCACTGCTCGAGGGGCAAGGTCTTCACCCCGAGCCGGATCACCACTTGATCGCTCGTGACATTCTCGACCCCGAGGACTTCGGGGGGTTCGAGGACCAGCCCTGCGTAGTCGGCATCGGCAACGACCGACTCGGCGGCCTCCCGAATCGCGTCGATCGCCGCCTGCAGATCGGCACCGTACGCGACGGGAATGTCGAGCACGGCCCGGGCCCATTGCTGGCTCTTGTTCCCGACCCGACGGATCTCGCCGTTGGGAACATGCCAGACCACGCCCTCGACATCGCGCAACCGGGTCGTGCGCAGACTCACACCTTCGACGGTCCCGGCCGCGACCTCCAGGTCCACGACATCACCGACGCCGTATTGGTCCTCGACGAGCATGAACAGCCCCGAGATGAAGTCACGCACGAGCGCCTGGGAGCCGAAGCCGATCGCCACACCGATGATCCCGGCACCAACCCCGATGGCGGCGAGGTTCACGTGGAGCGTGTCGAGGATCATGACGAACGCGGTCGCCCAGATGATCGCGGCGATGACACTGCGCAGGACCGCGCCGATCGTCTCGGCTCGTAACGCGCGCCGCACGGTCGGCACCGGCCCGGTATCCAGGAACGCCACGCCGGTGCGGCGGCGGAGCTTGGCCATCTTCTCCTGCGCTTCTTCGCGCGATAGCCGCTTCACCACCCGGCGGATGACGAGCCGAGAAATCCGCACCAGCAGGTACGACACGACCACGATGACCAGGATTCGGAACGGCTTGCTGATGTCGTCCGCGAATCGGGACGCACTCGCGCTGCCCGTGATGTCGTGCACGGTGGAACACAGCCACGCCTGCTTGCCCGTCGGACCACAGACGTTGATCAGCTCGAGGTCGTTCGCAGCGTCGAGCGGAAGGGGCATGAGTGACCTAGGTGAGCACGATCTCGCCGCGCATCCGCTGGCTCACGACCTTGGTCGAGCCGCCCGGCGCCATCGAGACGCCGTAGAGACAGTCGCCGGCTTCCATCGTGCGCTTCTGGTGCGACACGACGAGCAGCTGCGCGTCGTTGCGGAACTCATGGATGAGATCGAGGAACCGGTGCAGGTTCACGTCGTCGAGCGCGGCCTCGACCTCGTCGAGCAGATAGAACGGCGACGGGCGAGAACGGAACACCGCAAAGAGGAACGCCATCGCCGTGAGCGACCGCTCCCCACCGGAGAGCAACGACAGGCGCTTGGTGTTCTTGCCCGACGGACGGGCCTCCATCTCGATGCCCGTGTTCAACAAATCGTCGGGGTCGGTGAGGAACACCCGGCCGGATCCGCCGGGGAACAGTGTGCCGAAGAGCTGTTCGAAGTTCGCTTGCACGTCGGCGAACGCGGTCTCGAACACCGTGACGATCTCGATGTCGACGGCTTTGATCACGCGTTGCAGTTCGCGGCGAGAGCTCTTGACATCGTCGAGTTGCTGGACGAGGAAGTCGTGACGTTCCTGGAGCGCTTCGTACTCCTCGAGCGCGAGCGGATTGATCGGACCCATCAACCGCAGGTCGCGGTCGAGGTCGCGGGCCCGCCCGGCGAGCGTGGTGCCGTCGGGAACCTCCGGCGCGGGCGAGTCGATCGCCAGCCCCGGTTCGCAATCGAACTCGGTGCGGACCCGCTCGATGGCGGCTTCGAGGCGCATCCGGTTCTCGGCCTCTTCCACTTCACGACGCTGCTGGCGTTCGCGCACCCCGGCGAGGTCGTGCTCCTGGGCTTGCCGCTGGCTCCGCAGTTGTTCGAGCCGGCCCCCGGCCGCGCTCGCCTTCTCGGCTTGGATCCGGCGTTCCTCTCGCACCCAGCCGTAGACCGTCTCGATGCGGGTTCCGAGATCGTCGAGTCGGCCGCCGACGCGCTCGTAGGCGACGCCCTTGGCCGTCAGCGCGGCGCGATAGCGCTCTGCCGCGGCCTTGGCTTCGGGGTCACGAGCGAGGCGGTCCTCGACCTCGGCCAACCGTCGGTTCAACAGCATCCGCCGCTCGTCGAGCGCGGCGGCCCGTACCGAGTGGTCACGGCGAACCGCCCGCAGCGCCGTCTCTCGGGCTTCCAGATCGGCCAATGCCGTGGCCCGATCGGCGGCCACGACCGCCGCGGCGGCCTCGGCGGCTTCGAGTTCGGGAAGACGCGTTTCCAACGCGGCCAAGGTGGCCTGCTCAGCGGAGAGGGCATCGAGCAGCAAGATCCGCGATGCCTGGGCCGCTTCCAGCTCTTGGGCCCGCTCGCGCTGAGCCGTCGTGAGCCGTTCGGCCTCAGACTTCGTGCGGTCGTGGGTACTGCGAGCGGTGCGGGCGCCTTCGGCGGCGCGCTGCTCGGCTTCCCGAGCCGCGGTGAGGGCCACTCGGGCCGCGTCGACCGCGCTCCGGGCCTCGTCACGAATCGTGAGGGCGGCTTCGGCGGCGGTGACGGCTTCGTCCAAGGCAGCTCGGGTGACGCCGGCGGTGTGGTCGCCACCGAAGCGCCAGGGTCGGCCACCGCCGAATCGATCACCGGCGCGAGTCATGACCGTGAGGTCGGGGTTCGCGATGGCGAGGTCCATGGCGGCATGCCAGTCGCCGTCGCTCAGCACGACGCCGGCCAGCGTGCGGGCCAGGGTCGCCTGGAGACCGGGCAGACTGCCGCGCACGCAGCTCGCGAGCGGTCGGGCACCTTCCGGCGCGAGCGTGGCCCCGGTCGTCACCGCAGCCTCGCGAGCGTCGAGCACCAACAGCCACGCACCGACGTCGCCGTCGGCCAATCGCCGGATTGCGGATTGTGCTTCGTCGCGTCCGGACACGATGACTGATCCCATCGCATCACCGAGCGCCGCGGCCACCGCGACTTCCGCGCCCGGTTCGATGACCAGATGGTTCACCAGCGACCCGGCCACACCGAGCATGCCTTCGAGGACGGCCACGGCCTCGGCATCGCTCGCCGCGTCGAGTGCCTGGGCCAACGCATCCGCCCGGGCCTGCCAGCGGCTGGCCTCGGACTCGGCTTCGCGCCAGCTCGTTTCGGCCGTGGTGAGCTGCGCTTCGCTGCCGGCTCGGGTCGCGGCGGCCGATTCGGCGGCGGCCAGCGCATTGGGCAACGTGGCCTCGACCGATCCGAGTCGATCCGACGCCTGCCCGAGCTCAAGCTGGAGTTGGGTCTGACGCTGGGCAATGCCTTGGGCTCGCTGATCGAACCGGGCCAGCTCGTCTTCGATGCGGGCCAGCCCATCGCGCCGGGCCGCGAGCTCGCGCCGCACTGCACCGGCTTCGGCGACGGGGTCGTCGGCGGTCTCGACGTCGGCGAACCCACGACGGGCGTCGGCAATGGTCCGTTCCGCGGCTTCGATCTCGAGTTCCTGCTCCGCCAGCTGGCCGGACTGTGGTTCCAACCCGTCGAGTTCGGCGCGCACGGCACCGGCATCGGCGACCAAGGTCTCGACCACACCTTCGTCGGCTGCGGCCACCAGTTCGCGTTCCAGACTGCGGCGGCGTTCGGTGACCAGCGCCCGCAACCCGCGGGACCGTTCACGGATCGCTTCGATCCGGCCGAGTGCGTCGGCGACGTCGCCCTGGCCCACATCGGTGAGCGACCGTTCGGCGTCGAGGACCGAGACGTCGAGTTCGCGCAGGCGCGCCTGGATGGTCGCCTCTTCGCGGGCGAGTTCGTGGGCCTGTTCCTTCAACCGAGTCGTCTTGGCTTGGAGGCCTGCAAGTTCCCGGCCGACCAGATGCAGCCGAATCCCGCGCAGTTCGTCGACCACGCCGTCGTGGCGGCGTGCCGCGTCGGCCTGCTTCTGGAGCGGGCCGAGGCCGCGCCGGACTTCGCGCAACAAGTCGTTGAGTCGGACCAGGTTGCCTTCGGTGGCTTCAAGGCGGCGCTCGGCTTTCTCGCGCCGCTTGCGGTACTTGAGAATCCCGGCGGCTTCTTCGATGATGCCACGGCGATCTTCGGGCCGCGAGTTGAGGATCGAATCGAGTTGACCCTGCCCGACGATGACGTGCTGCTGGCGCCCGATGCCGCTGTCGGAGAGCATCTCTTGGATATCGAGCAAACGGCACGGCGCGCCGTTGATCGCGTACTCGGAGTCGCCGCTGCGGAAGAGCGTCCGGGTGATCGTGACCTCGGTGAACTCGATCGGCAACAGATTCGCGCTGTTGTCGATGGTGAGTGACACCTCGGCGCGACCGAGCGCGGGACGATCCGACGTGCCCGCAAAGATGACGTCGTCCATCTTCCCGCCGCGCAAGGTGCGCGGCCCTTGGGCGCCCAGCACCCAAGCAACGGCATCGACCAGGTTGGATTTGCCGGACCCATTGGGACCGACCACGACCATGACGCCGGGTTCGAACTCGAGCACGGTCTTATCCGCAAACGACTTGAACCCGCGTAGGGTCAGCGACTTCAGGAACACTCCGCAGCTCCTCTGTGACTGTTGCCCGAGCGTATGCGCGGTTTCACCCGATTTCGCGGATCCGACACCACGATCTCCACGGCGATCAGGATTCGTCGTCGGACACGCCAGGGACGGCCGCGACGAAGACGTGGAAACCGTCGCTCTCGGTGGCCGCGCCACCGTGGTAGC
>JANLRZ010000134.1:0-40562 GCA_031362155.1 Acidimicrobiia bacterium
ACACCGTGGATCGACCGTCGCGTACGGCCGCCCGACTGGCACACCGAGCGCTGGCGCTACGCCCCGAGCTCGAGAACCCGGTGCTGGTGACGTCGACTGCGCGCGCGACGGATCGTTCCCCGACCACCTGCTGCGCCCCCGTCGTCGCGTCGATCCTGACGCGGGCCGGGTTCGATGTGGTCGTCGAGCGCGATCAGGCCAACCGATACGGTCCTCACCGCGCCCAGCCAGGGAGTGCGCGTTCCGAACTCCTGATCACCTCGTTCCGGGGTGACGGCGCGCCGCGCCGGGCCGGCTACCGGCTGGTCGGGACGGCCGACCAACTCGGGCGCGCCCAGCGAGCGCGGCTCCGCCGCATCGACGAACGACTCGCCGAACTCGTCGGTCCGGATCCCAGCCTGCCCGCGCTCGCCGAGGCGCAGACGAGCAACCCCGAAGCCCGGAGGCTGCTCACGGAGAAGGGGCGAATCGGCGAAGGCGAGCAACTCGCGCTCTACCGCCGGAACTAGCGAGGAAGAAATGAGGACGAGCCCATGCCCGGGCAGGGTGGGCATGGGCTCGAGTCCTCGGAGAGCACAGTACAGGGCAGGGACGGGTCGAGTCTTGCCGGGCGGGCAAACGTCACACGCCGTCGCCCGTTCTCAGGCACTTCTTGGCCGCCCGCTCCGCTGCACTCTCGACCGCCCGCCGGGCCATCTTCGCCGTGACGTCGTCCTCGTTCAGTTCGAGGAGCGCGGTGATTTCGGGCGATTGGACGATGTCGAGCGCGAAGCAACTCGCCGTCGACACCGGAGCACCGGCGTCGTGCGCCTCTTCGGCGATGCCGGCCTCGAGTTCGCCATGGATATCAAGGAGATCACCGGCTTTGGTGAGCGCGGCGTCGGGTGATACCAGCGTCGATTTCACGCCGGGATCGCACGAATCGATGGTCAGCGCCTTGCCGCGAGTACCGATCGTGGCCATGCCCGATGGCAGTGCGGCCGACCACCGCTCGAGTCGGCCGGCGAGATCGCGCTGGCCTGAGGCCGTCCGCGCCTCGACCGCGACTCGGATGCATGTCGTGGCGTTCGCGCGGTAGGTGAGGATGCGACCACCCGCCCACTTCGACGCGACTCCGAGGGCGTCGCCGGGTGGGAGCCTCGACGCCAACACCAGATACAAATCGAACGCACCGAAGGACTCCACCTTGCCGATCCGCTTCTCGCCCGACTTGACCTTCGGGTCGGGCACGCGGAACGGCTTGGCATCGGTCAGGGGCGCGCTCGGCTCGATGAACAGCTTCTGCGTGAAGATGCCGTGCCGGAAGGCGCGATTGACGTTCGCGTTTCCCCCGTCGGCCGCGAGCACGTCCAACACGGGTGGCCCGTATCGGTACGGCGCGGAGAACTGCAGATCGACGATCGCGGGAACGTCTTTGGTGTCGGATTCGAAGGTCTTGCTTTCGCGTTCGAACTTCTTGCGATACTCCGCTCGGTCGGTGCGGCTCAGCTTGTTGACGTACCGATCCTCGATCCGTACGGCGTCGCCCTCGATGACGGCGCGCAACGCGTCGGACGACCCCTCAGGATCCTTCGCGACCCGGTCCTCGATCTTGTCCAGATCAAAGTGTTGATCCTGGAGGACATGCGTGAGTTCGTGGGCGAGGGTGACCCGGCGGGCCGGATCGGGCGTGCCGGTGCCGCGTACGACGACCTCCTGGCGATCGGTTGAGTAGTACGCGAGCACGCCCGACTGCTGTTCCTGGTCGATCGACTCGAGGAGATCGACGGAACCGGTGAGGAGTCCCGCAGCCCGCAGACTCTCGGTCAATCGGTCCAGCTTGGCGCGGCGGCGCTTGCTCGGCTTCGGATCGACGCCGACTTCCTTCTTGAAGGCGCGTTCGCTCAAGAATCGAACCGGTACCGCGTGTTTGAACGGGAGTCCACGCAAGCGCGACACCGTCGCCGGGAGGTCGCCGAGCCGGGCGTCCCACTTCGCCGGGTACTTCGAGTCGGAGGTGAAGACGTCGAACCGAATCAAGCTGGCGATGAACGCAATGACGACCACCACCGCGGCGACGATGATCCACATCGCGCGTCGATCCTTCGATCGCCCGGGCGGCGGGAACGCCTCCGGTGGCGTGCTGGTCTCGATGTCGATGTCGATGTCGGCCTCGGCGTTAATGGTCAGACGGGGCCGAATGGGCGCGCGCTCAGGTCGAGATCGCGTCGATGTGCTGGTCCGGCCGCACCACCATTGTGGCATCGGCGGCGAGGCCGAGCGTGGAGCCCGCGCAGCAGATCGCCGCGGTCGAGCGACACCGAACGACGGGCTCGACCCCACCCCGGGCTGACAGACTCGCCGAATGGAGAGCACAGCCCTGGCAGTTCCCGCGGTCTACTGCTGGCCACAATCCGGTCTTCCCGGCGAAACCATCGGTGTGCACGCCGCCGGTCCGGCGGTGCCGGCCCAGGTGATCGTGGCGCGCATCGGCGCCCGTCGAGAACGGGTGTGGACCGGCGCGATCGACCTGGTCCCGCACGCCATGCCGGCCGACGCCGCCGCCCACGGTTGTGGGTGGCCCGCCGCCATCGAGATCCCGATCGGTGACGACTGGCGCAGCGGCTACTACGAGGTGACGCTCCGCACCGACGCGGGCCGCATCGCCCACGAGGCCGTCGCGTTCTTCGTGGTCCGCGCCGCAACGGTCGACCCGTCCCGGCCGCTGCTCGCGCTCTGCACCAACACCTACAACGCGTACAACGACATCGGCGGGCGCAACCTCTACGAGGGCGGCACGCAGGTCTCGTTCCAGCGTCCGATGGCCAACGGTCTGCTCCGCAAGCCCGCCGGACCGGGTGAACGCGTCACGGTGTTGCACCCGCCCGACCGCCAGAATCGCGCCCACGTGAAGTACCTCGTGACGCACCAGTTCACTCAGTGGGGTGGCTCGGCAGGCTGGCCCAACTACGAACTGCCGTTCATCGAGTGGGCCGAGCGCAACGGGTACGAGATCGATTACGCGCTCAACGCCGACCTCGAAGATCCGACGATGCTCGATGGGCGGCGCCTCTACCTCTCAGTGGGTCACGACGAGTACTGGTCCGGTCCGATGCGTGACACCGTCGAGGCCTTCACCAAGGCCGGTGGCAACGCGCTGTTCCTCTCCGGGAACACGTCGCTCTGGCAAGTCCGCATCGAAGACGATGGCGCGACGATGATCGGCTTCAAGGATCGCTTCGAACGCGACCCGGTCTTCGGTACCGATCGGCAGGCCGACCTCACCTCGTTCTGGTCGGATCATCTCGTTGGCCGGCCCGAGAACCACATGACCGGCGTGAGCTTCGTGCGCGGCGGCTACCACCGCATCGGCGCCACCGTCGCGTCGGGTTCCGGCGGCTACACCGTGTATCGGCCGGAGCACTGGGTGTTCGCGGGCACCGACACCACCTACGGCGACCTCATCGGCCGCGACTCCGTGATCGTGGGATACGAATGCGACGGGTGTGACTTCACCATGCACAACGGCGTGCCCAACCCGACGGGATCCGACGGGACGCCGGCCGACTTCCAGATCCTCGCCCTGACTCCGACCGAGCATTTCAACCGCACCAACGCACCCCGCCCACCGCGCGCCGACGTGATGAGCGAAGTGGAGTTCATCGCGTGGCGAGTCTTCGGCGACAAAGGTCCCGACGGCGTCGCCGCGCTCGAACACGGCCATTGCATGATGGGCGTCCACGAACCGGGCGGGTTCGTCTTCACCGCGGGCACGACCGATTGGGTGTGGGGCCTCACCGGCCAGGACCCGACCGTCGAACGGATCACTCGGAACCTGATGGACCGAGGCATCGCACCATGAGCGGCGAGATCAGCGGCACCTTCGACCCGAAGTTCGCAGAGCTCGCGGACCTTCTGGGCGCGAGCATCGAGAGTGGTGCCGATGTCGGCGCGTCGGTCGCGGTGATGATCGAAGGGGAACCGGTCGTCGACATCTGGGGCGGCTGGGTCGACGCCGAACACACCGCGCCCTGGGTCGAGGACACGATCGTCAACGTGTGGTCCACGACCAAGACCGTGACCGCGCTGGCGGCACTGATGCTCGTTGACCGCGGTCTGCTCGATGTCGATTCGCCGGTGGCGCGCTACTGGCCCGAGTTCGCCGCCAACGGCAAGGACGCCATTCTGGTCCGCCACCTGCTGTCGCACACGTCGGGGGTATCGGGCTGGGACCAGCCCATCAGCGTGGATCAGGTGTTCGACCCGATCGGATCGGCTGGCCTCCTCGCCGCGCAGGCGCCGTGGTGGGAGCCCGGCACCGCCTCGGGCTACCACCTCTTCGTCTACGGGCATCCGATCGGCGAACTCATCCGCCGGGTCGACGGCCGCGGGCTCAAGCAGTTCGTGGCCGAGGAGATCGCCGCACCCCTTGGTGTCGACTTCCAGATCGGCGCGGTGGAGCCCGACTGGCCCCGTATCTCGAACATCATTCCGCCGACCCACGTCGACTTCAGTGGCGCGGCCATCGACCCCGACGGCCCGGCAGTGAAGACCGCGCTCGGGCCCTACATGGCGCCGGTGGAGGCGAACTCCGCCGCGTGGCGGCACGCCGACATCGGTGGAGCGAACGGCCACAGCAACGCGCGTGCCGTCGCCCGGCTCCAGCACGTGGTGGCGAACGCCGGCGAACTCGACGGTGTCCGCCTCCTCTCCCCCGCGACCATCGACCTCATCTTCCGCGAGCAGGCGAACGGCACCGACCTCGTGCTCGGCATCCCACTGCGCTGGGGCATCGGGTACGCGCTGCCCAACACCGGGACGTTCGCGTATGTGCCCGACGGTCGCATCTGCCTCTGGGGCGGCTGGGGCGGCTCGATGATCGTCGTCGACACCGAGCGCCGCATGACGTTCGCGTACATGATGAACCGCATGGAATCCCGGATCATCGGCTGCCCCCGCAGCGAAGCGTTGATCCGCGCCACCTACCACGCCCTCGCCTGACCATCTCTTCACCCCCTACGAAGGACACCTCATGACTCGACTCGGCTACCAGATCCCGAACTTCACCTACCCCGGCGTGAGCGACGCCGACCTGTTCGCCACGGTGGCGGCCCAGGCCGCGGCCGCGGATCGCAGCGGCTTCGACACCGTGATGCTGATGGACCACTTCTACCAACTGCCGATGCTCGGCGACCCCGACTCCTACATGCTCGAGTGCTACACGACGCTCGGCGCACTCGCGCGTGAGACCTCGAACGTGCGGCTCGGTGCACTCGTCACCGGCAACACCTACCGCAACCCAGCGCTGCTGGCGAAGATCATCACGACGCTCGACATCGTCTCCGGTGGTCGGGCGCAACTCGGCATCGGCGCCGGCTGGTTCGACGTCGAACACCACTCGCTCGGCTTCGAGTTCAACACGTTCACCGAACGGTTCAAGAAACTCGAAGAAGCGCTCCAGATCATCCTGCCCATGTTGCGCGACGAGCGGCCGACACTCGAAGGCGACTACTACCAAGTGCGTGACGCGATCAACCAGCCCGCGCCCCTGTCGCGGATTCCCGTCATGATCGGCGGATCGGGCGAGAAGAAGACGCTGCGGCTGGTCGCCCAATATGCCGACGAGTCGAACCTGACGTCATCGCCCGAGGAACTCCCGCGCAAGCTCGAAGCGCTCGCGGGTCACTGCGAGGCGCTCGGTCGTGACCGCAGCGAGATCAAGGTCTCCCAGGCGTTCAACGTGGTGCTCGCCGAGACCCACGAACAGGCCTTCAACGAGTTCGCCGACGCCCTCGCGATCCGCAACATCGATCTACGCAACGGCGACCCCGAGTTTCGGAAGATGATCGAAGGTCTGGTGGTGCTCGGTGATCCCGACGAGGTCGGCGAGCGGCTGAGCAGCGTGATCGGCCTGGGCCTCGACGGCATCACCGTGTCGGCACCGGCCAACGGCTGGATCCCGGGTCGCGTCGAACTCCTCGGCGAGGTCGCCCTCAAAGCCCTCGCCTGACCCGACCCACCCACGAACTTGCGTCAATAACCCTCGCGATCGCAGGGGGTATTGACGCAAGTTCGGTTCTAGGGCGTCGATCAGGGCGCGGTTGCGGCTGCTCTGCCACCGAGGGATGACGTGGTTCATCACGTACCCGAACGCGATGCCCGACTCCGGGTCGGCGAAGCCCAATGACCCCCCGGTGCCGAAGTGACCGAAGGCGCCCGGGTTCGGGCCGAACGGACGACGAACTGTGGTCGGCTTGAAGCCGAGGCCGAAGGTGACCGCTTCGCCGAGCGTCGGGCAGAAGCCCTCCGATTGTGGCCGGGTCGCCTCGGCCAACATGTCGGGCGAGAGCAGTCGGCCGGTTTCGAGCAACGCGGCGTAGATCCGCGCCACACCCGTCGCCGTGCCGTGGCCGTTGGTCGCGGGGATCTCCGCGCCCCTCCACTCCGACGTATTGACCACTCCGGCGGAGCAGTAACCCGGCGGATTGAAGTAACTCATGAACGTCATTCGCGCATCGCCTTCGAGCGAGAACGGGTCCGGGAGATCACCGGGCTGCTCCCAGAGGAGCTCGGCACACCGGGCTTGGTCGGCGTCGGGAACACCGAACCACACCTCGGCGTCGAGCGGTTCGGCAATCGCCCGCAACTGCGCGCCCGGCCGGTCGCCGGTCACCCGGCGCACGATTTCACCGATCAAATGACCGTAGGTATTGGTGTGGTAACTGTGCCGCGTACCCGGCTCCCACCACGCCGGCGTCGCCGCGAGCGCGGCCGTCATTCGGTCCCACGACCACAGATCCTCGTTGGTGAGTCGCTCGGCAATCGCAGGGACACCCGCGCGGTGACACAACGCGTGTCGGACCGTCGCGCGTTCCTTGCCACCCACCGCGAACTCGGGCCACACCGACGCGATGGGGTCGTCGAGCCCGATCCGGCCCGCGTCGATCAGGCGGAGCAGAGAGATCGCGACGAGAGCCTTGCCGACTGAGTAGAAGTCGACAATCGTGTCGGGCTGCCAGGGTCGCGTGCGCGCACCGTCGATCCACCCGCCGATGAGATCCACCACCACCTCACCGTGCTGGATGACGCACACGGCACCGCCGACCTCGCCCCGATCCGCGAAGTTGGCCGCAAACGCCGCTCGCACTGCGGCAAACTGTGGAGCGCAGTGTCCCGAGATCGGTGACTCCACGCGGCGACTATGCCTCCCCCGGCAGACTGATGCTCCGTCCGACGTCGAGTGCCGACACTCCCTCCGGTCCGATCACTTCGACGATCGGCTCGGGTCGGTCATCGAACTCGGTGCGCAGTGCCCGGCTCATGGTCGCGTGCATCTCGTAGAGCGCGGTGATGTAGGTGAGTTCGAGAATCTCCTCGTCGGAGAGGTGCGACTTCAGCGCCGCGAAGACGTCGTCGGCCACGCGGCCGCCGTCGAACGCGAGCGCGTCGGTGTAGGCGAGCACGGCGCGCTCAACGGGCGAGAAACACTCCGCGACCTGCCAGGCGGGAATCGCCGCGATCTTCTCCTCACTCATCCCGATGGCCCGACACGACTTGCAGTGTTGGGAGAACACGAACTGACTCCCCCGCGCCCACCCGACGCGGGTCTGACCGAGTTCACGCAGAATCGGGTCGAGGTGCCGCTTCGGGCTCTGGTACAGGCCGAACCCGTCGACACAGTGCTGGAGGATGTCGGGCACCAATGCAAACACCGGCCACCAGTCACCCGACGTGCCGGTGGCGGTACCCGGATCACTGACGGGGTCCCGATCCGGCCCGAAGAGCAGGTCGTACATGATCGTCACGATCGGGGCGTTGGACTCGTCTCGTGGCACCTGGCGCAATCGCGGCATGGCGTGGGTCTCCTCTGGTGTCCTCGAACTTGCGTCAATAACCCGCGCGATCGCGGGGGTTATTGACGCAAGTTCGGGTCGGTTAGCGGTTGGTGGGGGCGCGGCCGAGTTCGGAGGTCGGATGCCCGGAAGCTCGTCGGCCGAACCGTGCGAGCAACAAGAGGTCGTAGGTGGCCTTCCCCAGGCCGGCGATGATCAACGGCCAGCCGAAGGTAGTGGCTTTGAGCAGCGCACCGGCGAGTAACGGAGTGGTCGCCGCCGCCAAACTGCGCGGGACGTTGGTGACGCTCGCCGCGGCCGCCCGTTCCTCGGGCGTCACCACGGCCATGACCAGGGCTTGGCGGGCGGGCACGTCCATCTGCGAGAACAGCGACCGGATCAACAGACACGCGATCGCGATCCCCGCCGACGGTGCGAACGCCGCCAACGCGAGGAAGAGGTTGGCCGGGAGGTGCGTGAACACCATCGTCCGCACGAGTCCGATGCGCCGTGACAGCGGACCGGCCAGCAGTTGCGAGAACGCGCTCAACAAGCTCACTGCGAAGAACACCGCCGCAGTGTCGGTGGTCGACAAGTCGAACCGCAGATGCAACCACAACACCAGAAGCGACTGCACCACGAACCCACCGGCGGCCGCGTCGATACAGAACAGCGCCGCGAGTTCGAGCACCGTTCGGCGCGACTGGGCGAGCGGCTTGCGTTCGACGGGCACGACGTCGGTCGCCGCGTGTTCGCGGCGTAACCCGCGGTAGATGAAGAAGACCACAACGGCCACGGCGACGTACAAGGTGAAGCTGCCGCGCAGCGTGTCGTTCTTCGAGAGGTCGGCCCACTTGGCAATCGACTCGGGCAGTCCCGACGCCAACGCGCCGAACGCGCCCGCGAACGCGCCACCCAGGTTGTAGACCGCGTACAGGCGCGGGCGGTCGAGGTCTTCGACGTGACCGGCCAAGAAGGCTTGTTCGGTCGGCAGGAAGACGCTGACGTCCCCCGCCGATGGATTGAGCGTGCCCAGCACCGATACGACCATCAAGGCCCAGAAGGCGGTGACGGCCAGGAAGCCGATGCCGGTCGCGACCATGAGCAGGCTCGCGCCGAGCAGCAGCACGCGCAGTTCCCGACGGTGGGCAATGAGCCCGACCCCGAGCGTCAACGCCGCCGACCCCAACAGGGTCCCGGTGACGATGGCGCCGATCTGGAGCGGCGAGAACCCGAGCGCGGTCAGATATACCGCGAGGAACACGCTGACGAATCCGTCGGCGAATCCGCGCAACGCCCGGGCGATGACCACCCGCGGTACGTCGACGGTCGCGGAGTCAGGGAGGAGACGCCGCAGCAGCTTCACCGGCGGGAGAGTACCGGCGGCGCTTCTCGGCCGCGCTCCCCGCTCCCAGCGTTTGGCACCTGGTGGTTCGCCGACGACCACTATGTGCCAATCGCCGCGACGGGGTCAGAGCGTCTGGCGTCTGGTGATCCGCTACCGACCACCAGGTGCCAAACGGCGGGAGGCGGGCGAGGGGTGGGGTGTTCGGCATAGGTTGCGGCCGTCAAAAGATGAATCGCGCTCGAAAGGCCCGTCGATGACCAACGAAGAAATCGTGAACACGTTCATGGCCCGTATCACCGCGTTGGATTTCGACGGTGCGCTCGAACTCGTCGCCGATGACATCGAGTATGACAACGTGCCGATGGGTCCGGTGCACGGACCGGATGGCATCCGCGGCGTCTTCGCCCAACTCGACGGCACCGTCGACAAGATGGAATGGGTGATCCACCGGCAGGTGGCGAATGGCGATCTCGTCCTCAACGAACGCACCGATCGATTCGGCGCAGGCGACAAGTGGGCCGACCTGCCGGTCGCGGGCGTCTTCGAAGTCCACGACGGCAAGATCACGCTCTGGCGTGACTACTTCGACCTGACGAAGATGATGACCGAAATCGGCGCGCTCACCACCGAGTGACGAGGATCACCGGATCCGCCTCGTACGTAGCTCGTCGAGCTCGAGATCCCGTGCGGCAGTACGTTCTTGGCGTGCCGGTCGCGCCCTACCGATACCAATCGCACGACGAGGACAGTGCGCGCTGGACCGACTTCCGGTTTCGGGACGGCGACATCGTCATCAGCACGCGGTCGAAGAGCGGCACGACGTGGATGCAGATGATCTGCGCGCTGTTGATCTTCCAGACCGCGGAACTCCCCGCCCGGCTGACCGAGCTGTCACCCTGGCTCGACTGGCTCGGCACCCCGAGGGACCAGGTCGTCGCCCAGCTCGATGCCCAGACCCATCGCCGATTCATCAAGACCCACACGCCACTCGACGGGATTCCGATCGATCCACGAGCGGCCTACATCGTCGTGGCGCGCCACCCCCTCGACGCCGCAATGTCGGCGTATCACCAGGGCGCGAATCTCGACCGCGCCCGACTGGCCGAACTGACCGGCAACCCGTCGCCAGCTCAGCCGGCGGAGCGCCCGTCGGCGCATGACTGGCTGGTCGACTGGATCGCGGCCGACGTCGATCCTCGCGACCACCTCGATTCACTGCCGGGGATCGGCCATCACCTCACTGACGCGTGGGCGCGTCGCGACGAGCCGAACATCGTGCTCGTGCACTACGACGACCTGATCAACGACCTCGAACGCGAAATGCGCGGGCTCGCTGATCGACTGGGGATCACTGTTCCATCCGCTCGGTGGCCCGCACTCATCGAGGGCGCGGGTTTCGATCACATGCGGTCACGGGCCGAGGAGTTGGCACCCGACCCTGCCAACATTCTCATCGACCGGGACCGGTTCTTCCGCGGCGGGCGATCAGGCGGTGGCCGGGGCCTGCTCACCCCGGGCGAACTCGAGACCTACGAGGCCCACATGGCCGCGCTCGTCGCACCCGACCTCCTCGCATGGCTGCATCGATGACCGAGCCACGAGGCTCCCGACTCAGGGTGGCGCCCTGCGTCCCGGCGCTTTGTCTGTGACGAGAGACCAGCCGAAAGTGACCGGGCGAGTGCTCCGCGTGCGTCAGGCTGGACACATGAGCACTCCCGACACTCGACTCGTCGTCATCCGTCACGGCGAGTCCATGGCCCAGGTCAACGGCATCATCTCCGGTCACGACACGTGCGTCGGCCTGTCCGACCGGGGTCGGGCCCAGGCCGGCGCGCTCCGCGACCGACTCGTGACCACCGGCGAACTCGCGTCGCCCAACCTCGTGTACACCAGCAATCTGCACCGGGCCGTCGAAACCGCCGACATCATCTGGCCCGGCTTCGGAGACTCGCGTCGCATCAACGAGTGCGAGTGGTGCGAGATCCGAGCCGGCGAAGCCGAAGGTCTGACCTACGCGGAGTTCAGGGAACAGCACACGCCGAACGCGGAGTCCGACGACCCGTATCGCGGCCGAACCCCTGAGGGCGGCGAGAGTTGGGAACAGTTCTACGAGCGAGCCGGTGCCCGTTTACGGCGCGTCGCCGATGATCACCCGGGCGAACGGATCGTGGTGGTCGCGCACGGCGGGATCGTCGCGGCGACGTTCGTCGCGCTCGGCAACCTTCCGTCGCGGATGGCTACCGACATCGCCTACGAGACGGTCAACACGTCGATGACCGAATGGCGCTGGACCGGGTCAGAGTGGCGACTCGTGCGCTTCAACGACGCCGCGCACCTCGCCGGCATGTAGGCCCCGCATCCGATCCACGATCGCGATCGCCCCGACCGCCGCCAGCACCGCCAGCACCGGTTCGATCGCGTAGCGATACCGCGGCATCGCCCAGAAGACGACCGCGAAGCAGAGCCAGTTCGTCGCAACGAGCGCGAGTAACCCACCGAGCGCTCGGCGGCCGCGACCGCGGCGCACCGTCAACGCCCCGATCCCGACGATCAGCAATCCTCCGCTGACGAACCAACCGATCGCCGATGCGGTCTTGGCGGTCTGCACCGTCGTGCGCGACACGGCGGCGCGGTAGGGCGGACCGACGTTCTTCCGCGTGCTGTAGTGCGCCACGTAGGTGGGCGCACGGTACAGCTCGTAGCTGTATCGCAGCGTCGTGCGGACCACGTCGGTGGGGTGATCGAGAATCAGCTCGAGGCCGAGCTCGTAGCCGCGCCGATTCATAGTCACCTCGTCGAGACCGCGCAGCGGCGTGAACTCCGGCTCGACGTAGCGATAGCCGTGCTCACGATGCGCCAGGTAGAAGTTGAGCCCGCCCGAGGTCGAGAGGCCCGAGCCGCGTCCGACTACCACCTCGTTGCGGAGGTACCACGGGACGGCGACGAGTCCGGCAGTCAGTGCGACCGCTGCGGCCAACGGCACGATGCGGCGCCAGTTCTTCATTCCCACGCGCAGGAGCACGGGCACCGCCAACACGAAGAAGATGCTCTCCGGCCGGACGAGGATCGCCGCGCCGTAGATCGCGCCGACGCCGATCGCCCGGCGGAGGGTCAAGGTACGGCACGTCATCGACCACGCGACCAGGAGTAGCGCGATTTGGAGATGTTCGCTGGCCAACACCGGCGCCCACAACACGAACGTCGGAAGCACGGCGACGATCCCGGCAGTGACGATCGCAGTGCGGTGACCCAGACCGACACGAATTGTGAACCAGGCCGAGAGCGGAATCGCCGCGACCGATACGAAGACGTTGAGCAGACTGAGCCAGCGGTCCGACTGCCAGATCCACAGGCCCAGACCGAGGAAGGCGGGGTAACCCGGAGTGCGGAACGCGGTGGTCACTCCGCCACGGGTGTACACGCCGTCGGTGATCCAGCGGATCGCGATGCTGCGATAGCCGAGGAAGTCCGACACCGGCTCGGGGTGGGCAATCCACCACCAGCCGACCCGCACCACCAGACCGAGCGCCGTGATGATCAGAAGGGTGCGGACGCCCGAGTGATCGAGTGCAGCGCGGAGTGAGGTCGGTTCAGCGCTGGGCGCGCGCCTCGGCCTCGGCTTTGAGTCCGGCGGCGAACTGATCGAACGAGGGCTGGAGATCGGGCATCTTCTTCGCCACCATTCCGAGCATCGGCCCGGTGAAGACTTCACGCATGGTGAACGCCGTCTGGTTGGGCGTGGTTCCCACCAGCGTGAACGTGCGTACACCCTTGAACAGGCCGAGGGGCATCCCGCCGGTCCAGGTCATCACCCGGTTCGGCTCGACGATCGCGACCTTGACCGGAAACGCCCGGCCCGGGTTGACCTTCGAGAACAGCTTGATCTTGCCGCCGGGAGTGATCACACCCTCGATCTTCTCGACCCCCGAATCCCAGCGCACATAGCCCGGGGCGTCCGCCAGGACCTCCCAGACGATGTCGGCCGACGCTTCGATCGTGGCGGTGGCGATGTACTCCATGTCGGAATCCTCCGGTCGGTATCAGCGTTGCGTACCGTACGCGACCTCGGCCCGGCGGGAGCGACTAGACAGTCCGGGTCCCGTTCCCCCTCGGAGGACCCCATGCCTGAAGCAGTGATCGTCTCGACCGACCGTAGCCCCATCGGCCGAGCCAACAAGGGCTCACTCGTCGATGTCCGCCCCGACGATCTCGCCTCGACGATCGTGCAAGCGGCTCTGGCCAAAGTTCCCCAGCTCGACCCGACGACGGTCGAAGACCTCATGATCGGCTGTGCTCAGCCCGCCGGTGAGCAGGGCTACAACCTCGGGCGCGTCGTAGCGCTCCTCGCCGGGCTCGACGACGTGCCGGGCACGACCGTCAACCGCTACTGCTCGTCGTCGCTCCAGACGATCCGGATGGCCGCGCACGCGATCAAGGCCGGCGAAGGTGACGTGTTCATCGCCGCGGGCGTCGAGTGTGTGAGCCGGTTCGACAAGGGCCGCTCCGACGGTGGCCCCGGCACGACCAACGACCTCTTCTCCGAGGCGCGGGCCCGCACCAAGGCGCGCCAGGACGCGGGCGCGCCGGTGTGGACGCCCAGTGGCGGACTCGCCGACGTGTACATCGCGATGGGTCAGACCGCGGAGAACGTCGTGCAGTCCGAGGGCGTGACCCGCGAGGAGATGGACGAGTTCGCCGCCCGCTCCCAGCAACGCGCGGTCGAGTCGCAGAACAACGGCTTCTTCGAGCGCGAGATCATCCCGATCACCCTGCCCGACGGCACCGTGATGACCAAGGACGACGGCCCGCGCGACGGCACGACCGCCGAGAAGCTCGCCCAGCTCAAGCCGGTGTTCCGCCCCGACGGATCGGTGACCGCGGGGAACGCGTGCCCGTTGAACGACGGTGCGTCGGCCGTGATCGTGATGAGCGACACCCGTGCGCACGAGCTCGGCATCACGCCGTTGGCGCGAGTCGTGTCGAGCGGCGTCTCGGGCCTCAACCCCGAGATCATGGGCCTCGGGCCGATCGGCGCCTCCCGCCAGGCACTGGCGCGGGCGGGGCTGACGATGGACGACATCGACCTCGTCGAGATCAACGAGGCGTTCGCCGCACAGGTCATCCCGTCGGCGAAGCACCTCAACATCCCGATGGAGAAGCTGAACGTCCATGGTGGTGGCATCGCGCTCGGCCACCCGTTCGGTTCCACCGGCGCCCGCATCATGACCACGCTGATCAACGGCCTCGAAGACGGCAACGGCCGCTACGGGCTCGAGACCATGTGCGTCGGTGGCGGCCAGGGCATGGCCATGATCATCGAACGCCTCAGCTGACCCGCCCTTCACCGTCCTGACCCGAACCAACGCGCGGAGCGCACCCCCTGGGGTGCGATACCGGCGCGGGTTCGAGATTGGGGTTAGGAGAGGAGGTCGCGGAGGGTGCGTTTGCGGACTTTGCCCATGGGGTCGCGGGGTAACGCATCGACGAACTCGACGCGGCGGGGGGCCTTGTAACGAACGAGGCGATCGCGGGCGAAGGCGATGACCTCCTCGGCGGTCAACGGTGAGCCAGCCTCGGAACCCGGTGCCGGTACCACCACGGCCACCACGATCTCGCCGTACTCGGCTTCCGGCAGTCCGATGACCGCGACCTCCTCGATCCTCGGGTGCCGAACCAACACCGCTTCGACCTCGGCGGGATAGACGTTGGCACCGCCGGTGATCACCATGTCCTTGCGCCGGTCGACCACGAACAGGTACCCGTCGTCGTCGAGGTACCCGAGATCTCCGAGGGTGGCGAGGTTGCCGCGGTAGACCGACTCCGTGAGCTCGGCATCACCGGCATACCGGAAGCCGCGACCCCAATCCGACCCGATATAGACGAGCCCGACGTCGCCCGGTGGCAACTCCGCACCGTCGTCATCGAGGATCTTGATCGTCGATCCCGGCGCGGCGCGGCCGACACTGCCCGGTTTGGCCAACCACTCGGCCGCGGTGATCATGGTGCCCATCGTCTCGGTCCCGCCGTAGGTCTCCCACACGGCACCGGCGGGAAAGAACTCGATCACCTTGTGCTTCAGACTCGGCGCACACGGCGCGGAACCGTGCAGCAACCGTTTGATCGACGACACGTCGGCCCCGGCCTTGATCTCGTCGGCCGCGCTCATCAACCGGTAGAGATGCACGGGCGCACACCAGGAGTACGTGGCGCGTTCGCGTGCGACGGTCGCGAACCACTCGGCCGCATCGAAGTGGTCGAGGATCACCGACGTGTGCCCCAGGAGCAACCCACTGTGCGGACCGCTGAACCCGGCGATGTGGTGCAGCGGTGAGCCGGTGATGTTGACCTCGTCGGGCGAGTCGAGCCCGTACGCGGTGTAGTACCGGACGAGCCCGTCGATGCTCGCGACCCGGTCGACCGGCGGCCGCAGGACCGCCTTCGGGCGACCCGTGGTACCGGACGTGTACGCGCGCAACGTGACGTAGTCGGGCGGGGCATCGACCATCGACTCGGCCGATGCCTGTGCGAGGGCATCGGCGAACTCGGGCAGACCCATCTCGTCGAGCAAGAACGCGACGTCACCGTCGGTGCAGAAGTACTCGCGTTCGGCTGCGGTCGCACCGCTCGGGATCGGGACGATCTCGGCGCCGAGTCGCGCCGCCGCCAACGCCGCAACGAACCACTCGGGACGATTTCCCAGTGCGAGACCCAACCGCGCGTCGACACCGACACCGGCACCGGCACCGGCACCGGCACCGACACCGGCACCGACACCACGCGCCCGGAGCACCGGCACGGCGCTGGCGATCAGAGTGTCGAGTTCGCGGTAGGTGATCCTCCGATCACCGTGGATCAGGGCAACCTTGTCGGGCCGGTCGACCGCGTGGACCGCGACGCCGTACCCGGACACGGGAACTCCTAGGCCCCGTACGCCGGAGTCGGGGCCGGCGCGTCGGCCAACAACCGCCGAACGACCGGGCCGACCTCGGCGGGTTCCCACCGATCCCCTTTGTCTTCCTGGGGACCGTGGCGCCAACCATCGGCCACCGAGATCATCCCGCCCTCCACCTCGAACACCCGACCGGTGACCCCGGCGGAATCCGCCGAACCGAGCCAGACGACGAGGGGCGCGATGTTCTCGGGCGCCATCACATCGAACGCGCCGTCCTCGGGCGCCGCCATCGTGTCGGCGAACACGGCTTCGGTCATGCGCGTGCGCGCGGCGGGGGCGATCGCATTCGCAGTCACGCCGTACCGGCCGAGCTCGGCCGCCTCGACCATGGTCAGGCCGGCGATGCCCGCCTTCGCCGCGCTGTACGCGCCCTGCCCGACGCTGCCCATGAGGCCGGCGCCGGACGACGTGTTGATCACCCGACCGTCGACGACGTCACCGTTCTTCTGTTGCTCACGCCAGTACGCGGCCGCGAACCGAGTCGGCGCGAAGTGTCCCTTGAGGTGCACCCGAATCACGGCGTCCCATTCCTCTTCGGAGGTGGTGACGACCATGCGATCCCGTAGGAACCCCGCGTTGTTGACGAGCACGTCGAGCCGCCCGAACGCGTCGATCGCGGTCTGGATCAGCCGCTGGGCGCCGGCCCAGTCGGCGACGTCGTCGCCATTGGTGACGGCCTCACCACCCGTGGCTCGGATCGCATCGACCACCTCGCCCGCGGGTCCGGTCGAACCGCCGCTGCCGTCGGATTCGGCACCGAGGTCGTTCACCACGACCTTGGCGCCCTGGCGGGCGAACTCGAGCGCGTGACCCCGGCCGATGCCGCGTCCTGCGCCCGTCACGATCACAACTCGGTCGTCACAGATTCCCATAGGCGGGTCAAGGTAGCCGCGAGCACTCGGCCCGCAGCTCCCGGGCGACGGCCGCGAGGTCGTCACGTTTCACATTGACGGGTTGCATCGCCCAACGGAATCGATAGCGGCCGGGACCGATTCGGTACTCGGGCAGCGTGTCGGGTCCACACGAGAGCGTGCCCAGGCCGCGATGACGGTGATCGAGGTGCATGGTCACGCCACCCGCGGGCACCAGTTCCTCGGCGTGGGTCGCCGCGGTCAACTGCTCGGGGGTGAACCGACTCACGTTCCACTGGAACGGCTCGGCCGCGGTGACGAGCAGACCCCACCCGCTGGCGTCGTGGGCGACGCCCCAGCGGGTGTCGGCGTGCCCGCCGTGCTCCTGGGGCATCACGTAGGGAACGTATTGGTCCGCGACCGATTGCGTGTACCGGCCGAAGTATGCGCCCCGCCGCCGGTCGGGGTAGGACTCCCCCGGGCCGAGCCCGTACCACGTGACCCGATCGAGTGCCGCGGGAAGGTCCCACCGCATGCCGAGGCGGGCGACGTCGTCGACGCCTTCGGGGATCCCGACGTCCTCGCGCACGACGACGGATCCATCGGGCCGGTGCACCCACACTTCCTGCTGCGTGATGACGGGGAAGCCGTCGCCGGCCGACCACTCCCGTTCGATCGTGGTGCGGTCGCCGCGCGACTTCATCGGCACCACGAGTCGCGCCTCGAGGCGGTCGAGCCCGGCACTCCGCCACCGACCCAACGGCTTGAGTTCCTGCATCTCGGCCAACTTGAGGCCGTCGTTGTCGGTCGGCGCCCGCCACAGTGCGAGTTGTGGAGGGTCGGGTAGTTCGAGCTTTCCGTTCGCGACCGTCGACGACGCGGCCGACGGCTGCGCGCGGGCGCCGGCCGGCACGACCACCTGGAGACACGCGACTTCGAAGCCGCGGGGTGCCCATCCAGTTGCTCGCGCCGTCGTGAACCGCACCGTCACGACACACTCCTCGTCGGACCTGAGCTTCGGCACCGGCATGGGAAGCGCGACGGTCCTGACCCGGCCGGGGCCGACCTCGGGCAACACCAACGTCGCACGCGACTTCACCAGGCCGTCGACCGCGACTTCGACCCGCGCGCGCAGCCACGAGAGGTCCCGGAAGTCCTGCCGGTTGGTGATGCGCAGGCGCCGACCCACCAACTCGACCGCAACCGGAGCGGCCAGCACCTTGTGTTCTTCCATCGCGGGCTTCGGTGTGCGGTCCGGCCACACCATCCCGTCGCAACAGAAGTTGAGGTCGTTGGGTGTGTCGCCGAAGTCGCCGCCGTAGGCGAATCGGGTGGAACCGTCGGGCAACGGCTGGCGGAGACCGTGGTCCCAGAACTCCCAGATGAAACCGCCTTGCAGACCCGGCGTGGATTCGATGGCGTCCCAATACTCGGCCAGACATCCGTTGCTGTTGCCCATCGCGTGGGAGTACTCGCACAGGATCAGCGGCATCTCGGTGCGCCGATTGGTGGCCCAGTCGACGATGTCGGCGATCTCGGGATACATCGGGCAGAGCACATCGGTCGCGGTCTGACTCCGATCCCAGTGCCACATGATCGCCCCCTCGTAATGCAGTGGGCGCGTGGGGTCGTAGGCGCGAATCCAGCCGGCGAGTGCCTCGTGATGCGCGCCGTAGCCCGACTCGTTGCCGAGCGACCACATGATGACCGACGGGTGGTTCTTGTCTCGAGTGACCATGCGGCTGCCGCGGTCGAGCAACGCGGCTGCGTACCGGGGGTCGTGACACAGCGAGAGGATGAAGGCGTGGCTCTCGAAGTTGGTTTCGTCGACGACGTAGAGACCCAACTCATCACAGAGGTCATAGAACGCGGGATCGTTCGGCGCGTGCGACGTCCGCACCGCGTTGAAGCCGTACTGCTTCAACACCACCACGTCGGCCCGCATCTGCTCGACGGTGACGACGCGGCCGGTGTCGGGGTCGAAGTCGTGCCGGTTCATGCCGCGGATCAACACGGGGCGGTCGTTGATCAGGAGTTCCCGATCACGGATCTCGATGGACCGGAACCCGACCGTGCACGAGGTCACTTCCCGTACGGTGCCCGCGGCGTCGGCAAGGGACACGACCAGCCGGTACCGGTTCGGTACCTCCGACGACCATGGGTCCACGCGGAGGTCGGACGCGTCGACGTCGACCACGTGACCGCTGAAGAGGTACGCGGTGCGGTCGGTCGGCACGACACCGGTCAGGGGCGTGCCCACCGTGCGCCCGCCCATGGTTTCGAGGTGGGCCCGGACCGTCCAGTTCCGCTCCGGCTTGCCCGTGAACCCGACCTCCGTGCGCACGTGCACCGAACCCACCTGCCGCGCCGGATCCCACCCGGGTCGAACATGCACGTCTTCGATCCAGATCCGATCGGTCGCGGTGAGGAACACACTGCGACCGATCCCGGCGTGCCACCACTGGTCCTGATCCTCGATGTAGCTCGCATCGGACCAGCGCACGACCATCAACGCGAGCGTGTTGCGACCGGTCGTCACGGCATCGGTCACATCGAATGCGGCTTCGAGTCGCGAGTCCTTGCTGATACCCACCGGCTCGCCGTTCACCCAGACGTGCAACACGCTGTCGGCCGCACCGACGTGCAGGACGATTCGCCGCTTCGACCACGCACGCGGCACCGAGAACGTCGTCCGGTAGAGCCCGGTCGGGTTCTCGGCCGGCACCTCGGGCGGGACGCCTCGGAACGGCATCTGGACGTTCGTGTAGATCGGCCGATCGAAGCCCTGCATGGTCCACAGGCCAGGGACCTCGACGTCGTGCCAGCCCGAATCGTCGTGCATCGGCGCCATGAACGATGCCGGCACTCGCTCGGGCCGGTCTTCCAGGAGGAACTTCCAGGTGCCGTCGAGCGAGCGCACCCAGGGGTTGGGCGCATCCCCTCGGGCCGCTCCGACATCAGGCGCCGGGAGGAGCGGGCTGCGCATCGGGAGCCGGCCGACGTGGGTGATCTCGGGCTTGGTCCACGCGGCAAGGTCGATCAAGGAGGGCACGGCGAGACACTACGGTGCCGACGTGCAGTTCGGCATCACGATGTTCGCAACCGACCAGACGATGGACCCGAGCGAGTTGGCTCGGGAAGCCGAAGCCCGCGGGTTCCATTCGCTGTACCTCCCGGAGCACACCCACATCCCGATCTCGCGGCGCACCAAGCCGCCGACCGGTGGCGAGGTGCTGGCCGAGGAATACAAGCGCACCCTCGACCCACTGATCGCACTCAGCGCTGCTGCGGCCGTCACCGACACCATCCTCCTCGGCACCGGCATTTCGGTGGTCGCCCAACGCGAACCGATCGTGACCGCCAAAGCCATCGCGACGCTCGACCGCATCGCCGACGGCCGCTTCGTCTTCGGTATCGGGTTCGGTTGGAATGCCGATGAGATCGAGCACCATGGCATCGCCATGCCCGACCGGCGCGAGGTCGTGCGCGAACACATCCTCGCGATGCGGGCACTCTGGCGCGACGACGTCGCCGAGTTTCACGGTCAGTTCGTCGACTTCTCGGCGTCGTGGTCCTGGCCGAAGCCGACACGACCCGAAGGCCCCCCCATCCTCATCGGCGGCGCGGCCGGCCCCAAGCTGTTCGCGCACATCGCCGAGTACGCCGACGGTTGGATCCCGATCGGCGGCGCCGGCATTCGCGCGGCGCGGGACGATCTCCGGCGCGCCTGCGATACGCACGACCGCGACCCCGACACGCTGCGCATCGTTCCGTTCGGGACCGTGCCCGACCAAGGGAAGCTCGAGTACTACGCGTCGCTCGGCATCCGCGAGATCGTCCTGCGCGTCGAAGGCGGCACCCGCGATGACGTGCTGCCGATCCTCGACGAGTACCGCACGCTCCTCGATTGACCCTTCGGTAGGGTGCGGTGATGAGCGCACGCCCCGCCGTGGTCGATATCGTGGTGGCCGACGAACCGGCGGCCTGGGAACGAGCCGGGTTCACGATCACCGAAGAGCACACGACCCGCATCGGGGCCATCACGATCCGCCTCGTCGGCCGCGACCAAGGCAAGGGAATCGTCGGCTGGGCGTGGTCCGACCTTGCGGGCGAGGGATCAATCGACGGCCTGGCCACCACATCGGCACGCCCCGGTTCGCTCCGACCGACGGCTCACGACCTTGGGGTCACGATCATCGACCACGTCGTGGTGGTCACGCCCAACCTCGAACGCACGGTGCCCGAGTTCGAGGCCCGCCAACTGGAGGTTCGCCGGGTTCGCCACACCGATCAGTACGGCCCGGCCTTCCGTCAGGTGTTCTTCCGCGGCGACGAGACCATCATCGAACTCATCGGGCCCGATGTTCCTCGCGACGGCGACGACCGCGACGCGCACTTCTACGGATTGGCGCTCACCGTCGAAGACCTCGGGGCCACCGCCGCGCGACTCGGCGACCGTCTGAGCCGCGTCAAGGACGCGGTCCAAGATGGCCGCCAGATCGCCACGCTCCGACACGAGGCCTTCGACATCTCCGTGCCGATCGCCCTGATGAGCGCCTGAACCTCGCGGCGACGCGCCGCTCCGTCACTCCGCGGTGAAGAGATAACGCAGGCCTTCACCGACGGCCCGGTAACCGATCGCACGGTAGATGCTGTTCGACGTCGGGTTCTCCAGGTCGGTGTACAGCACACAACGCAGGTCCGAATCGATCGCGACCCGAGACATTCCGGCCACCAAGGCACTCGCGTACCCGCGCCCTCGATGCGTCGGCGGCGTGTACACCGGGCCGACGCGGACGACCCGCTCCAAGGGAGCCGTGAAACCTGCGGCCGAGACCGGTTCGCCGTCGACCCAGACCCACAACTGGCCGGCGTCGATTCGGCGCGCCACCCCGCCGGCGACGCCCAGCGTCGGTTCGCCGATCTCGTCGGCAAACGCCGTGAAGCACTGGACGAGGAACTCGGCGTGCTCGGGGGTGGCGCGTTGCACTCCGCCCCGCGCGTCGTGATCGACGAAGTCGTCGAGCCGATACAACCGTTGCCCCAGCGTCGGTCGGGCGCTCACGCGATTCCGTTCGGACCACGCGCCGGCGAAGGCCGCCGCGGTCGCGGCATCACCGTCGACGCCCGGGAGTTCCGCGCCGGTGTCACTGATCCGATGGGCGACCGCCGCAGCAACCTCGGGCCGCATCGGTGTGGTCGCCGCGTGAAAGGTGATCGGCGACTGGAACACCACGCCCACGACGTCCATGCCGACCGACGCAATCCAGTACCGGCCCCGTTCGGGCACGGCGACCCGGGCGTACAGCAATGTGAGGATCAGGTTGTGGGCAACGGGATCCGACCGCAGAAACGACGCGGCCGTCGTGAGGACGCGACCCGGATCATCAGTTGCCTCGACGACGACGTCCATGATCCTCCAGCCCGGTCAGGTCAGAGAGTATGACCAGGCGACTCGCGTCTTGTCCCGCGAATATCCCTGCCCCTCGTACAGCGCCAGTGCCCCTGACGGGTTCTCGGCGTCGACGTCGAGTGCGGCGAAGTCCAACCCCTCCTGCGCGAACGCTGCGGCCGTCGCACCCAGCAGCGACTTCGCAACACCGCGACCGCGCCACGGCCGGAGCACGCCGAGCTGGTGCGTCCAGCCTTCCTTGAAGCCCAGGCCCGGCCAGTCATCCGGGTGCAGCGCATTCAGCGCGTACCCGACGACTTGGTCGCCATCGATCGCCGTGAACGAACAGTCGGCCCGGAAGTTGTGGTGGCCGGTCACCCAGCGATTCCACGTCTCGGGATCGAGTTCGCTCGCCGCGAAATGATCGCGGAAGGCTTCGTTGTGCGCAGCCCGCACTGCCTCGTCGACCCGAGGGTCGAACCGCCGAATCTGGATGTCACCCGCACGCGCCACCGGCGCCGGGGTGCCCGCGAGTGATCGCCGCATCTCGAAGTAGTACCGGTGGGGCGAGAACTCGAAGTCGCCGAACAGGGCGTTGCGGACCGTGTCGGTCTCGGACGCGGACACCTCGAGCCAGGCGGGAACATTCGGGGCAGACGTGGCGGCGATTTCCCGGCCCCGCTGCATTTGCCACCCGAGGAGCTGGGTGCCCAACCCGTTGTCGCGTGCTCGCGGCACGACCGCGCCGTCGAGCAGGACGCGTGTTTGGCGCGGACTGGGGATCGACCAGACCATCCCCCAAGCGACCACCACACCGCGGGCGAAAGCCAACCGGCCGTCGAGCACCGGATCCACGTAGGACAGATCGAGCTGCTCCTCCAGGTCTTCCCGTCCGAGGACCTCACCGGTCCGGTCCACTGCCTCGATCTCGCGCAACGCCTCCACCCAGGCGTCCAAATCCTCCGGGCCCGGGGCCCGCCACTGCACGTCCATCCAGACCTACAACCGCTCGATGATCGTCACGTTCGCCTGCCCCCCACCCTCACACATCGTCTGCAGGCCATACCGGCCGCCGGTGCGTTCGAGTTCGTTGAGCAGCGTGGTCATGAGCCGGACGCCCGTCGCGCCTAGCGGGTGACCCAGCGCAATCGCACCGCCGTTGACGTTCACCTTGGCGAGGTCGGCGCCGGTCTCCTGCGCCCAGGCGAGTACCACCGACGCAAAGGCTTCGTTGATCTCGACGAGGTCGATCTGATCCAGGGTCATCCCCGACTTCTCCATGGCGTGGGCCGTGGCCGGAATCGGCGCCGACAACATGAAGATCGGGTCGGCGCCACGCACCGAGAGATGGTGCACGCGCGCTCGCGGCTTCAACCCGTGACGTTGGAGGGCGGCTTCGGACGCGATGAGCATCGCGCTTGCCGCGTCGGAGATCTGCGATGCCATGGCCGCGGTGATCCGGCCACCTTCGACGAGCGGGCGCAACGACCGGATCTTCTCCCAGTTGGGTTCACGCGGACCTTCGTCGAAGGTGGCGTCACCCAACGGGATGATCTCACGCTCGAACCGGCCTTCCGCGCGCGCCCGGATCGCCCGTTCGTGGGACTCGACCGCGAACTCTTCCATCGCCTCACGGGTGATGCCCCACTTCTCGGCGATCAGTTCGGCGCCGCGGAACTGCGACACCTCTTGGGTCCCATATCGATCGACCCAACCCGTGCTCGTCGAGAACGGGTCGGTGAAGCCGAACTGCTCCGCGACGGTCATCGCCGCAGAGATGGGGATCATGCTCATGTTCTGGACGCCACCGGCGACGACGAGGTCCTGCGTGCCGCTCATGACGCCTTGCGCGGCGAAGTGCACGGCCTGTTGGGACGAGCCGCATTGCCGGTCGATCGTGGTGCCGGGCACCTCCTCGGGGAGACCGGCTGCGAGCCAAGCGGTGCGGGCGATGTCGCCGGCTTGCGGACCGATCGCGTCGACGCACCCGAACACGACGTCGTCGACGGCGGCCGGATCGAAGTCGTTGCGGGCGGCGAGTGCCTTCAACACGTGAGCGCCCAGGTCGGCCGGATGGACCTGGCTCAGCGCACCCCCGCGCCGTCCCACCGGGGTCCGCACCGCATCGACAATGAACGCGTCCGTCATTTCTTTTCCTCCGATTGGTCGGTGCCGTCAAGAATCGCGCGAGCCACGCGGTCGCGGTGCCAGGCGGCATCGCCCCAAGCTCCCGCCAGCGCCCACGCGCGTTTCATCCACAGGTGAAGGTCGTATTCGTAGGAGTACCCGATTGCCCCGTGACACTGCAGCGCGGCACGCGTGGCCAGCGTTGCGACGTCGGCGGCCTGGGCCTTGGCCATCGACACGTGCACCGGTGCGCTCGCATCGTCGGTCGAGAGTGAGAGCGCGGCACGGTAGACGAGTGGCGCGGCGAACTCGATGCCGATCCGCACGTCGGCCAGGTAGTGCTTGATGGCCTGGAACGAACCGATGGGCGCGCCGAACTGGTTCCTTTCGGTGACGTACGCGACGGTCATGTCCAACAGGTTGCGGGCGAGCCCGAGGAGCAGGGCCGAATAACCGAGGTTGCCGCGCCAGAAGGCCTGCGAGAGTTCCGCCCGGGTCAGTGGTCGCGATTCCTCCGCGCCGGCGAGGAGCGCCACCCGGCGCGCGCCGTCGACCGACTCCTTGGCCACGAGATCCGCACCGAGTCGGAGCGCCACCACGGGGTCCGGGTCGAGCCGGATGAGGACGTCGGACGCGTCGGCCCACGGAATCAACGGGTCGCCCACCGTGACGGTCGCCGCACCGGTCACCACCCCCGGGTGGTCGGGGGCGGCGAGGGGCGCACCCACGAGGACGTGTTCGACGAATGGTTCGGGCAGCGCCGCCCGACCGGCTTCCTCGGCGAGCAGCACGACGTCGAGCTCGGTGAGGCCGAGTCCGCCGTCGGCTTCGGGGACGAGCGCGCCCAGCACGCCCATCTCCCCCAGCGCACGCCACGCCGGGCCGCTGCGACCGTCGACGTTGGTCCAGGCCGCCCGCACGATGCTGGGCGGGCACTCCTTGGCGAGCAGATCTCGGACCGCGTCCCGGAATGCGAGTTGATCGTCGGTGAACGCGAACTCCACGGGCCTACTTCCTCGGGAGTCCGAGCACGCGCTCGGCGATCACGTTGCGCTGGATCTCGTTGGTCCCCGCGTAGATCGGGCCCGACAAGGCGAACTCGTACCCCTTCATCCAGCTGCTCTCCAGCTCGGCCTCGTAACCCAGCAGATCGAGCGCGGTCTCGTGCAGTTCGACGTCGAGCTCGGACCAGAAGACCTTGGTGAGGCTCGACTCGACGCCCGGCGGATCGCCGTCGATCACGCGGGTCACGGTCTGGAGGGTCTGGAGCCGGTACGCCTCGGCGTTGATGTACGCCTGGGCGACGCGCCCCCGCAGTGCGCCGTCGACCGTGTCGGGCCCGCGTTCGCGGTACAACGCGACGAGCTTGTCGGCCGTCGCCATGAACCGGCCCGGACTCCGAAGCGTGAGGCCGCGCTCGGACCCGGTGGTCGCCATCGCGACACTCCAACCCTGGTCGACACCGCCGAGGACGAGATCGTCGGACACCAACGCGTCCTCGAAGAACACTTCGGCGAATCCTTCGTCGCCATCGAGGCGACCGAATCCGCGCACCGTGACGCCCGGGGTGTCGAGCGGCACGAGGAAATAGGTCAGACCTCGGTGGCGCTGCGCGGTCGGATCGGTCCGGAACAGCCCGAACAGGTGCGTGCAGAACGCGCCGCGGGTCGTCCAGGTCTTCTGACCGTTGAGCCGCCAACCGCCCGCGGCGTCGTCTCGGGTCGCGGTCGACCGGATCCCCGCGAGGTCGCTGCCGGCGTCGGGCTCGGACCAGCCCTGGCACCACGATTCCTCACCGCTGGCCATCGTGGGCAAGAAGCGCCGCTGCTGCTCGGGCGTGCCGAACTCGAAGATCGTCGGGGCAAGGAGAAAGATGCCGTTCTGGGTGACCCGCTGCGGCGCGGCCACCCGGTAGTACTCCTCCTCGAAGATCAACCACTCCCACAGGCTGGCGCCGCGCCCGCCGAACTCCTCGGGCCAGGACACGACCGCCCATCGGGCGTCGAAGAGTCTCCGTTCCCACTCCAGGTGGCGGGCGAACCCCTCGGCCGTATCCCCGCTGGGGAGCGGCTCGGCGGGGACGTTCACGGCCAGCCAGCCTCGAACTTCGTCTCGGAAGGCCTGTTCTGCCGGGCTCCAGGTCAGGTCCATGGTGACTCCGCGGGCGAGATCATGCGGCGGCGACGCTACCCGACACCCAAATCCGATCCTTGGCTGAACCTGCCGATCCGCCATCGCCGGTCTGAGATAGTTCGGGGTTTCTACGCTATTTGCACCTTTCCCGAAGTATGGGCAAGACTCCAGCTCCCGCTGGGCGGCGGGATCGGGAGGGAACCACATGAAGCGCATCCGGGTTCGGTTGGTCGCGGTAGTCGCAGTGATCGTCAGCGGTCTGGCACCGGCGGTGATCGCGCCGACTCCGGCCCCCGCGCTGTCGAATCCGAACATCCCCTGGCTGACACTGAATCGCACCATCACCTCCCAACCGTGGGGTGGCAGCACCGCCAAGGCGTTCGACCTCGAGGGGTCGGCCTACCTGCAATTCGACCACACGCTCTGGGTGGTCGACGATCAGGGCGACGCCGCGTACGAGATCGACCCCGCAACCGGGAAGCTGCTCCACTCGATCACGCAAGCCTCGTTCGCCGCGGCCAAGCCGTTCGGCGGCACCACGCCGCTCGCCGGCGCGTCCCGTGCCGACAGCTTCTCCTCGGCGGCGTACGACCTCATCAACGACAAGCTCTACATCTTCTCGGGCAACTGTTGTGGCGTCGCCCCGTTCAACCCCGCGGTGTTCCGGCTCACCCGCAACGCGTCCGGCGTCTTCACCGTCGACTCGTACCAACCACTGCCCGAAGGCACCGATGCGTCGGCGGCCGGCGTCGTGCTCGGCGGCAAGCTGTATTTCGGTAAGGGCCAGAAGATCCGCACCTACGACTACGCGACGAACACCATCGGCGCCAACATCACGATCACGGGCGCCGGCACGGCCATCAACGGCATGACCTTCGCCGACCCCGACACCGACACGATGCTGGTGACGACCGCGGACAACACGCTGGTGAAGGTCGACGCCGCGACGTGGAGTGCAGTACCGGGTTGGACTTTCGACCTCGCGCCCTTCGGGATCCTGAATCCGACGTCGGTCGAGGTCGTCGGCGATCGACTCTTCATCACCGACGGATACGACGCTCGCCCGGCCGGCGACCCGTTGAAGTACGCAATCTTCGTCCTCGACCTGGCCCAAGCGCCGCCGGTGACGGCGTCGTTCGAACCGCACGTGAGCAGAGGCGCGAGTCCGCTGCTGGTGTGGTTCATCGACCACAGCATCCGCGCCGACACGTACGCATGGAACTTCGGGGATGGAGCAACCTCCACCGAGACGAACCCCGTCCACATCTACACCGCCGCCGGCGCGTACACCGCCACACTGACCGTGACCGGCGTCGGCGGTTCGAGTACCACGCAGCGCACGATCACCGTCCTGCCCGCGACGGCGCGCACCGGCGGCTACACCCTCGACGGATTCGGCGGGCTCCACCCGTTCCAAGTCGGCAACTCAGCCGCACCACCCGCGGCCACGGGCGGCCCCTACTGGAGGGGTTGGGACATCGCGCGCGGGGTCGCCGTGGTTTCGGACGGCTCCGGCGGCTACACCCTCGACGGATTCGGCGGGCTCCAACCGTTCAAGATCGGCACGTCGACCGCGCCGCTCGCCACCCGGGGTGGTCCGTACTGGAACGGTTGGGACGCCGCCCGCGGCGTCGCCCTCATGCCGGACGGCCGCGGTGGCTACCTGGTCGACCTCTTCGGCGGAATCCATCGATTCTCGATCGGCGCCGGCCCGCTGCCACCCGAGCCGAATGGCGGCCCGTACTGGAAGGGCCAAGACCAGGCGCGGGGCATCACGATCCTGCCCGACGGCTCCGGCGGGTACGTCGTCGACCGGGTCGGGTACCTCCACGCGTTCCGCATCGGTACGAATGCGCCACCGTCGGCACCGACGGGCGTGTGGAGCGGAGGCGGTTCACCTCCGGTCCAAGGGGTTTCGCTGCTCCCGACCGGTACCGGTGGCTACACCATCGACGGCTTCGGCACGCTGCATCGATTCGCACTGACCCAGACTCCACCGCTGCCCATCGGGCTCGCGACGTGGTTCGGATGGGACATCGCCCGCGATGTCGCGGTGATGCCCGGCAACTGACGGCGGGGCGCGGGTCAGGTGTGGGGCTCAGGCCTGACCGGTGGCGATCGACTTGGCCCAGCGGTAGTCGGCCTTGCCCGACGGTGAACGGACGATCTCGTCCACAAGATGCACTTCCTTGGGGACCTTGTAGCCCGCGATCGACGATCGGGCGTGCTCCGCGAGCGCATCGACGGTGGGTGTCGCATCGCCGCGAGCCTTGACGACGGCGGCGACCCGCTCGCCCCACCGCTCGTCCGGCACGCCGACGACGACGACGTCGAACACGTCGGGATGCGACTTCAGCGCGAGTTCGACTTCCTCGGGGAAGATCTTCTCGCCACCGGAGTTGATGCTGACCGAGCCGCGTCCGAGCAACGTGATCTGACCGTCGGCCTCGACGCGGGCCATGTCACCCGGGACCACCCACCGCTCACCATTGAGCACCATGAACGTGGACGCGGTCTTGGCTTCGTCCTTGTAGTAGCCGAGCGGCATATAACCCTTGCGGGCGAGCAGGCCGGTCACGCCCGAACCGGGTTCGACCGGGACACCTTCGTCGGTGATCACCAACGTGTGCGGGCCCATGACGAACTGGGGTTTCCCTTCCGCGTCGGAGCCTGCCACCGAACCCTGGAATCCGGTTTCGGACGCGCCCATGGAATCGACGATCAGCACATTGGGGAGGACTTCGTTGATCTTCTGCTTGACCGTGGGCGAGAGGATCGCGCCACCGGAACCGATCACGAAGAACCCCGACAGGTCGTAGTCCACGCCCTCGTCTTCGAGGGCTTCGATGAGCGGACGCGCCATGGCGTCGCCGACCAGGCTGATCGTCATCACCTTCTCGCGCACGACGGTCTGCCACACCTCGTGGGGGTCCATCTTCTTCTGGTTGCTGAGCACGAGCGTGTTGCCCTGCAACAACAACATCAGCGCCACCCACTGCGCCGCACCGTGCATGAGCGGGGCGACAGGAAATCCGGACAGGGTGCCGCCGTTGCGGGCCAGTTCCATGACCTCGTCGGGCGAGCCGAAGACGTTGCCGCCGCCCATGAGCGCGCCGATGGTGGAGTGGAAGAAGTCTTCCTGGCGCCACATCACGCCCTTGGGCATGCCGGTGGTGCCGCCCGTGTAGAGCATGTACAGGTCGTCGGGACTCCGCGGCTCGGTGTACCGAGTATTCGACGCCGCCGCGAGTGCTGCTTCGTACTCGACCGCACCGATGGTGGCGAGGTCCTCGTCCGTGCCGTCGTCGATCGAGACGAACAGCTTGAGTTTCGGACACTGGTCCTTCACGGTCGCGATGCGGGGGATGAACTCGCGGCCGTGCACCAGCCCGACGAGATCCGCGTTGTCGAAGAGGTACGCGAGCTCGGCTTCGACGTAGCGGTAGTTCACGTTGATCGGAACGCCGCGCGCCTTCCAGATTCCGAACATCGCCTCGATCCACTCCGGACCGTTGTACGCGTAGATGCCAACGTGGTCACCCACCTCGAGGCCCGCGGCGATGAGGTGATTTGCGAGCCGGGTCGAACGATCGTCGAGCTCGGCGAACGTGTAGCGGCGATCACCACAGATCACGGCCGTGCGTTCGGGGACGAGGTCGGCGACGCCCTCGATCAGGTCGGCGAAGTTCCACTGCATCTATTTCCTCACGATCACTGAGCTGCCATGGCCGAAGAGACCCTGGTTCACGGTGAGCCCGACCCGGGCTCCTTCCACCTGGCGGGCGCCGGCTTCACCGCGGAGGTGCCACGTCAGTTCGCAGACTTGGGCGATGGCTTGGGCGGGCACCGCTTCTCCGAAGCAGGCCAGGCCACCGCTCGCGTTCACGGGAATGCGCCCACCAATGGTGGTGTCTCCATCGCGCACGAGGCGCTCGGCCTCACCGGGCTTGCAGATACCGATGTTCTCGTACCAGTCGAGTTCGAGCGCAGTCGAGAGGTCGTACACCTCGGCGAGGTCGAGATCCTCCGGCCCGATGCCGGCCTGTTCGTAAGCCGCGAACGCGATCGAGTCCCGAAATCCGCGCTCCGGCTCGGCGACGCCGAACGCGGAGTCGGTGGCGAAGTTCGGCATGTCGATCAACGTGTCCGGGTAACTCGGGCTGACCGTACTCACACCGGCGATCCGCACCGGGTTGGTGTGGCCGAGCCGCTTGGCGTAGTCGACGCTGCACACGATCAACGCCGCCGCGCCGTCGGACGTGGCACAGATCTCGAGCAGGCGCAGAGGGTCGGACACCATCGGCGACGCCGCGACGTCGTCGAGGGTGACCTCCTTGCGGAACCGCGCGTACGGGTTCTCGAACCCGTGCTTCGCGTTCTTGACCTTGACTGCAGCGAAATCGGCTTGGGTCGCGCCGTGCAACTCCATCCGGCGCCGGGCGTACATCCCGAAGTACGTGGGATTGGTGGCCCCCAGGAGCCGGAACCGCAACCAGTCGGGATCGTCACCGCGCTCGCCGGCATTCGGCGCGAGGAACCCTTTGGGGGTCGTGTCCGCACCGATCACCATCGCGACATCGACCATTCCCGCGAGGATCTGGGCGCGCGCCGCGTTGAGTGCTGTCGCTCCACTCGCGCAGGCTGCGTAGGAACTCGACACCGCGGCGCCCTGCCACCCGAGCGCCTTGGCGAACGTCGCACCGGCAACGTAACCCGGGTACCCATTGCGGACGGTGTCGGCGCCGCACACGAGCTGCACGTCGCGCCAGTCGACCCCGGCATCCGCGAGCGCGGCGCGGGCGGCCACGACGCCATATTCGACGAAGTTCTTGCCCCACTTGCCCCAGGGGTGCATTCCCACACCGAGGACGGCAATCTCTTCCATCACGATGCCACCGGCTTCCACTGCCAGACCACGTACTCATGGTCGTCGTCTTCGTACAGAGTCCCGAGGGTCAGTTCGACCTCCGTGCCCACGCTCAGCGTCGACGGGTCGGCATCAGCAACGAGCGGTCCGAGCACGACCATCTGCTCGATCAGGAGTTCGACTGCGACCACGGTGTAGGGAACGAACGGGTCGGGCGCCATGTAGGGGGCGGGCGGCTGGTAGTGGTTGGTGGTCCAGGACCACACCCGACCCCGGCGAGACAGTTCGACCTCTTGGAGTTCCTCGGTCGGCGCCACCGGGTTCCGCGAGAACGCGAGGTTCTTCGGGAAGAAATAGCTCCCGGTCTCCACCCCCCGGCTCCCCAACAATGCCGGCTCATCGTCGAGCGTGAACCAGCCTTCGGCCGCGGCAACGCGTGTCTTCATCTCGCTCATGGCGGCGCAGCCTACAGACCGGGCCGAGAGCGCTTCGATGCCGGAACGACGCCGACCGAATCAGATCCGAACGACGGTGCGACCGACGGTCTCGCGGCGTTCCATGGCCGCCAGCCCGGCGGGCAGGTCGGCGAAGTCGATCTCCTGCCCGACGACGGGCCGGAGGGCGCCGGCCTCCACCAGCGCGCACAGCTCCGCGTGCAAGGCCTCACCATCGGCGTGGGCCGGGAAGTTGAACCCCGTGAGATTCCGGAACGTGATCGGATCGTCAACGTACGCGTGGCACACACCGACCAGAGAGAAGTTCCCGAACACCACCGGCCGTGGGACGATCCCCTCGTCTTCGGCTTCGATGCCCGTCGCGAACCCGGCGATCACGTGGCGGCCGTTGAACGCCATCGCCCGGAAGGTGTCGGTCGTGATCGAGCCACCGAGGGTGTCGAACGCGACGTCCACACCCCGACCGTCGGTCGCATCCGCCACGGCCGCGACGAAATCCTCGTCGCGGTAGTTGATCGCTCGCTCCGCACCGAGTTCCCGGCACCGGTCGAGCTTCGCCGGCGAACCCGCAGTCGCGAACACGCGGGCGCCGCGATGCACCCCGAGTTGAATCGCGGCCGATCCGGCGCCACCCGCGCCGGCATGGACGAGGAGGGTCTCCCCCGCCTCGAGCCGTGCCCGCTCATAGAGCGCGAGCCAACCGAGATGGAACGGCATGAGGATGCCGGCCGCCGCGGGGAGTGGAATCGAGTCGGGCATCACAAACGTCATGGCGATCGGCGCGGTCACGAACTCGGCGTAGCCGCCGAACGCGCCCGACGGAATCGCGACGACCCGTCGGCCCACCCAGTCTTCGCCGCCCGGGCCGCACCCCCGCACGGTGCCCATGACTTCCATGCCCGGGATGTACGGCATCGGGGTGCGCACCGTCTTGTATCGGCCGTGGATGCCGTCGAGGTCGTTGAAGTTGAGCGTGACCGCCTCGACCTCGATGAGGAGTTCGTCGGGTCCCGGTATCGGGACGGCGACCTCGTCGAGCACCAGGACCTCACTCGGCGCACCGAACTCGTGGACCCGCCAGGCCCGCATCACGAACCTGATCCCACGAGCACGATCGTGCGCCCGACCGTGCGTCGGTTGGCCATCGCATCGATGGCCTGGGGAACGGCATCGAAGCCGACGGTCTCACCAATCACGGCCTGGATCGCTCCGGCCGAATAGAGATCGACGATCTCGCGCATGATGGCGACGCCCTGCTCGCCCGACGCGAAGTTCCACCCCATCGCGGTCTTCACCAGGTGGCCCATCTCCGGCGCGGCGTACGCGAGGAGCACACCACACAGCTTGAGATTGCCCAGCGCGACCCGCCGCGGGACGATGAATGCTTCGTCAGCCACGTCCTTGTTCGAGGCGAAGCCCATCATCAGGTACCGACCGTTGTAGGCCGTGCACGCCATCGAGGCCTCCATCACCGCCTCGCCGACGTTGTCGAACACCACGTCGACCCCCCGGTCGCCGGTCTCGGCGAGCACGATCGGTCGGAAGTCGTCGGCGAGGTAATCGATCACAACGTCGGCACCGAGCTCCCGACACAACCCGACCTTGTCGGACCCACCGGCCGTCGCGATGACCCGTGCACCGAGGTGCTTCGCGATCTGGATCGCGGCAGAACCGGAGCCGCCCGCAGCCGCGTGGATCAGGACGGTCTCGCCGGCCGCCAACCCGGCCCGGTCGACCAGCCCGAGCCACGCGAGATGGAAAGGGAAGTAGAGCGCCGCCGCGTCGGGCAGCGGAACCGAATCCGGCACGTTGAACGCCGAGACCGACGGTCCGACCGCGTATTCCGCGTAACCGCCGTGCGCGCCCGTCGTCGTCGCCACGACTCGCTCACTGAGCCGGCCGTCGACGCCTTCGCCACACGCATCCACGATGCCCATGACCTCCATGCCCGGCGCGTACGGCAGTTCGGGCCGCACCATCATGGTGCCGCCGGTGATCCGTTCGAGGTCGTTGAGGTTCAGCGGGATTGCCTGGACTCGAATCCGCACCTCGCCCGGTCCCGGCTCCGGGATCGGCACCTCGTCGAGTTGGAGCACGTCGAGGGGCTCGCCGTACTCGTGCAATCGCCAGGCTCGCATCGACGCCACCATCGGGCTCCTCTCGACCGCGGTTACACCGCGCCGAATCGACTGAACACGTTGTTCGCTTCCGCGACGATCCGATCGATGATCTGACCGACGGTCGGCAGCTCGTCGATGACACCGACCACCTGACCGGTCGGCAACACACCGGTGTCGAGCCGGCCGTCGACCAGGGCGGCCTTCGTGAGCATCGGCGCGTTGGCCGCCATCGCAACCTGCGCCCACGAGAGCCCCTGCTCCTTGTGCATGGCCCGGCCCTCCTTCAGGAGGTCGCCGATCCCGCGGCCGCTGAGCTGGCGGAATCGCAGCGCATTCCCCAGCGAGCGGGGCAACGCCGTGAGCCGGCCCGCGCCGTCGAGGTGGTCGACCAGTTCGGTCCGGATCACCCGCTGAGGATGACCGTCGACCTGCTTGGTCACGACCGTGTCGGTCACCGCGGCTTGGAGGTAGCGGGCTTTCACCGCATCCGGGACCCGGCTCTCGGCCGACAACAAGAAGCGAGTTCCCATCGCGACTCCGGCGGCGCCGTAGGCGAGCGCGGCGACCAACCCGCGCCCGTCGAAGAATCCACCGGCGGCGATGACCGGGATATCGACGGCGTCGCAGACCTGGGGCAACAGGAGCGTGGTCGGGACGGTACCGGTGTGGCCACCGCCTTCGGCACCTTGGGCGATCACCGCGTCGACGCCCCACTCGGCGACCTTCTCGGCGTGTCGGCGCGCACCGACCGTCGGCATGACGACGACGCCCTGGTCCTTCAGCGATTTCACCAACCGCTCGCCGGGTGCCTGGGCGAAGCTCGCCACCTTCACGCCTTCGCGCACCATCAATGCGATGCGCTCGTCGATGTCGGGCTGGTCCGACCGCAGGTTCACACCGAAGGGGTTGTCGGTGCGGTCTTTGACCGCGGCGATCGCCGTCGCGAGTTCGGGGACGCTCATCGTGGCGCTGGCCAGGATGCCGAGGCCGCCGGCCGCGCTGGTCGCGGCCGTGAGATTCGCACCCGCGACCCACCCCATCCCGGTCTGCACGATGGGGTACGTGACCCCGAACAACTCACACGCGGCAGTGTTCAGCTTCGGGTGTGCGGGATGACTCACGTGACGTGACTCACGGGTTGGGGACTTCCTGATCGCGCAGACCGTGCGGGTCGATGACCTCACGGATCAGCGCGAGTTCGTCGGGGGTCGGCGCGCGGGTCTCGGGAACGTCGGAGGGCACCACGAGTTCAAACCCGGTGGCGGCGACGATCTCGTCGACGGTGACCCCCGGGTGGACCGAGTGCAACCGCATGCGGTGGTCCTCGGTTTCGAAGTCGAGGACTCCGAGGTTGGTCACCACGTGGTGGAGATGGTGATAGCGACCGGCCGCGCCGAGCTTGGCCGCCCGGTCGTATCCCACCCCGGTCACGACATCGACCTTCGGGACGAACAGCCGCGGCGAATGGTTCGGCAGGAAGTAGCTGGTGGTGTTCTGGATCGTGTTGCCGGGCGCGCCACGGAACCCGAGCAGTTGTGCCTTGGGTTGGTCCCAGTCGCCCACGAACGCGAAGTTCTGGTTGCCGTACCTGTCGATCTGACTCGCACCCATGATCACGTGCCGGCGGCCCGACCACACGACGTCGAACATCGACCGGTAGGGGTTCCACGCCTCGACGACCTTGACCTCATCGGTCGGGCCGACGGGATACGGGCCCCCGATGAACAACGCCTCGCCGTCGGTCATGACCAGGTCGGGCGAGAAACTCGCGCGCGCCAACCGGCCACCGATCATCGGCACCGTGCCGATCGGGTTGGCCAGGATCTCGCCGGCGTCGCGGAAGCATTCGGCGACCGCGATCACGCAATACTCCGCCCGGGTGATGAGGTCTGCGGTGGAACCGGTCATGAGTTGGTGATCACCTTCCGGTATTCGTCGTGGCCGCCGCAGTCGAGGTACTTGGCTTTCCACTCGGCCCACGCCTCGGGCGACTTCGCGCTCGCGACGTAGGCCTTCTGGAACTCCTCGTCGCGCGGATAGTCGGGCACGCATTCGGTGAAGTGCGCGCCGTGCGGTGCTTCGACCACTCCGTCGGTCATCAGTCGATTGATCTTCAACGACTGCACCGGACCACCGGCCGCCAACTCGTCGGTCTCGACAATCCGCTCGACGCTCATGAAGCGACGTTCCGCCGCCATGCAGAACAGATCATCGAAATAGGGATCCACATTGAGGTATTGCCCGTTCCCGCCGCGGTCACCGCGGTGCATGTGAATCAATGCGACATCGAGCGTCAGAGCCGGCGCGGCCACCAACTCCTCACCGTCGGCATAGGGCGAGACGACAGTCTTGATCTCGGCCTGGCGCTCGACCAGATCCGATCCGAGCCCCACCCGGGTCGGCAGGAACGGAACCCGCCAGGCCGCGGCCTGGAGGCCGAGCAGGAACATGCCTTCGTCCATCTCGAGCGTGGAGACCGCTCCCGTTTGCCGGGCGGTGCGGAAGTGCGGTTCCAACGCGATGGAGTCGAGCGAGCAGAACGCGTAGACCGCCTTGGCGACCTTGCCGGTCGCGCACAACAGGCCCAGGTCCGGGCCACCGTACGAGACGACGGTGAGGTCCGTGACGTCGCTGCGCGCCAGGGCCCGCACCAGGCTCATCGGCTTGCGCCGGGACCCCCAGCCACCGATCCCGATCGTCATCCCGTCGCGAATCTCCGCGACCACATCGTCTTCACTGATCCGCTTGTCGCTCACTTGCTCGTGTCCGTGTCTCGACCGGCGACGAACGCGTCCCGGTGCTCGTCGGCCACACCCGAGAGATTCAGCTCGAACGTGAACCCCTGCTCGAAGCGATAGGAACGCTTCACGTCGATCGGGTCGATGCCATTGAGGGACTCCTTGGCGGCACGGATGACCGTCGGACTCTTGACCGCGATGTCGGCGGCGATCCGCAGCGCGGTGTCGCGCAGTTCGGCGTGCGGAACCACTTCCAGCACCGAGCCGAAGTGGTGCAGTTCCTGCGCAGTGATGGTGGCCGCGGTGTACACCATCGCCCGCATGCGATGTTGGGGTACCAGGCGCGCGAGGTGAGTCGCCGCACCCAGCGCGCCCCGGTCGACCTCGGGCAAGCCGAAGGTCGCGTCGTCGCTCGCGACCACGATGTCGGCGTTGCCGACCAGGCCGACGCCACCGCCGAGGCAGAACCCGTTCACTGCGGCGATCACCGGGACCGCACATTCATAGACCGCGGCGAAGGCGGCGAAACACCCCCGGTTGGCGCCGATGAGAGCGTCGAATCCTTCGGTGTTCTGCATCTCCTTGATGTCGACCCCGGCATTGAAGCCCCGGCCTTCGGCCCGCAGGACCACCACGTGCACCGCGGGATCCTCACCGAGTTCCCGGATGATGCGGGCGAGATCGAACCAGCCCGCGACCGTCAGGGCGTTCACCGGCGGGTTGTCCATCACCACCTCGGCAATGCCGGCGGAGTCGACGGTGTGAGTGATCGGCATGGGCGCGCCTCGAAGAGATTTTGGGCAAGAGTTTCTGACGGGTCGTCAGATCGGGGAAACTTATCGTCATGTTGGATCAGTGGGACATGTCGGGACGCGTCGTTCTCGTGACGGGAGGTGCCCGGGGGATCGGCCGGGGCATCACCGAAGGGTTTCTCGCCGCCGGAGCTCAGGTCGTGATCTGTGGGCGGTCCGAGCCCGAAGAGATGCCCACCGCCGGCGGCCGGACCGCCACCTTCATCAGCGCCGATGTGCGCGATGCCGCGGCCGTCGAGACCCTGATCGGCGAGACCGTCGCCGCCTGCGGCCGCCTCGACGTCCTGATCAACAACGCCGGTGGGTCCCCGTCGGCCGATTCGGCCACCGTCTCGCCCAAGTTCTCCAAGGCCATCATCGAACTCAACCTGCTGGCGCCCCTCGTGTGTGCCCAGCAGGCCAACGCAGTGATGCAGACCCAGCCCGACGGAGGTGTGATCGTCAACATCGCGAGTGTGAGCGGGCTGCGCCCGTCGCCCGGCACCGCGGCCTACGGCGCGGCCAAGGCCGGGGTCCTCAACCTCACCCAGACCCTCGCGGTCGATTACGCACCGAAGGTCCGGGTCAACGCGATCAGTGCCGGGCTCATCCGCACCGAGCAGTCGCATCTCCACTACGGCGACGAGGCCGGCATCGCCGCGGTCGGCGCGACCGTTCCGCTCGGCCGCATGGGCACGCCGGCCGACATCGCCGGCGCATGTCTGTTTCTCGCGTCACCGTCGGCGGCCTACGTGTCGGGCGCGAACCTGCTCGTCCACGGTGGCGGCGAGGCACCGGCCTACCTCGACGCCGCCGACACCTGACACCCGTCGACTTCCGCGTTTGACACTGCCGGGGGCGCCCGGGAGCATGCGGGGATGACCCACCCCCTGGACATGTTGACGGGCGAGGAGATCTCGCAGGCGAGTGCGCTCGTCCGAGCCGATGACCGCTGGACCGACGGCTCCACCTTCGTCCACATCATCCTCAAGGAACCGACGAAGTCGGACCGTGCGACGGATCCGGATCGCCAGGTCGAGGTGCAACTCCTGACGGGGCCCACGATCGACGTCACCGAGATCGTGGTCTCGCTCACCCACCGCACGGTCCGCAGCTGGGACGTCATCGCCGGCATGCGACCGTCCCTGCTGTTCGGCGAGGCGGTGCACGCGATCTTCACCACCAAGGAACATCCCGACTACATCGCCGCGCTCGCCCGCCGAGGCATCACCGACGTCGACAACGTGCAGATTGATCCGTGGCCCGCCGGGGCCTTCGGATACGAGGCGGAACAAGGTCGGCGCATTGCGCGGTGCATCTCGTTCCTGCGCACCGACCCGCAGGACAACGGCTACGCCCGCCCGATCGAAGGACTGATCGTCCACTTCGACCTCGGTCGCAAGGAAGTGATCGAAGTCATCGACCACGGCGTGGTGACGATGGCCACCCAACACGCGCGGTACTTCGCACCCGACTGCGAACCGTTGCGGACCGACCTGAAGCCGCTGGAAATCACCCAACCCGACGGCCCGAGCTTCACCGTCGACGGCAACCTCGTGCAATGGCAGAAGTGGTCGCTCCGGCTCACGTTCGACCCGTACGAAGGATTGATCCTCCACCAGATCACGTACAACGACGCGGGCAACGAGCGGTCGATCCTGCACCGCGCGTCGATCACGGAGATGGTGGTGCCCTACGGCGACCCGTCCGAAGTGCAGGGGTTCAAGAACGCGTTCGATGTCGGCGAGTGGGGGCTCGGACGGATGACGCAATCACTCACCCTGGGCTGTGACTGCCTCGGCGAGATCCAGTACTTCGACGCCACGCTCACGAAAGAAGACGGCGAGCCGTACGTGATCAGCAACGCCATCTGCATGCACGAAGAGGACTACGGGATCCTCTGGAAGCACGTCGACCTCTTCGGGGACACCAGCGAGGTACGGCGGAGCCGACGACTCGTCGTGAGTTTCATCTCGACGGTCGGCAACTACGAGTACGGCTTCTTCTGGTACTTCTACCAAGACGGCAACATCCAACTCGAGGTGAAACTCACCGGCATCGTGTCGCCGATGGGCATCGAACCCGGCACCAACCTTGAGTACGCCAACGTCGTCGCGCCCGGCGTGGCTGCACCGAATCACCAGCACATGTTCAGCGCCCGGCTCGACTTCGACGTCGACGGCACCAACAACGAGATCTACGAAGTCGAGGCCGAGCGCGTGCCGACCGGGCCCGAGAACCCGTGGGGCAACGCGTTCCGCGCCAAGAAGACCCGGCTGGATTCGGAGTTGGCCGCGCAGCGGGAGACCAACTCAGCGACGTCACGGTCGTGGCGCATCGTCAGCCCGTCCACGACGAACGGGCTCGGCCAACCAACTGCGTACAAGCTCGTGCCGACCATGAGCACGCCCACGTTGCTTGCGCAACCGGATTCGAGCGTCGGCCGACGCGCCGGGTTCGCCCAGCACAACCTCTGGGTGACGCCCTACGCGCCCGATGAGCGGCGCGCCGCGGGGAACTACCCGAACCAACACGACGGTGGCGACGGCCTCCCCCGCTGGACCGCGGCCGACCGCTCGCTCGTCGACACCGACATCGTGGTCTGGTATTCGTTCGGCATCACGCACTTCGTCCGGCCCGAGGACTGGCCGGTCATGCCGGTGGAGTACACCGGCTTCCTCCTCACGCCCTACGGATTCTTCGACCGCAACCCTGCGCTCGACGTGCCCCCGTCACCCGAGCGTCACTGCCACTAGCGGCGCACCGGGTCGCTTACGCGTGTTGGGAACTCACACTCACGCACTCGCCGGTCATGTAGGTGGAGTAGTCGGACGCGAGGAACACGATCACGTTGGCGATCTCCCAGGGTGCGGCGGCGCGACCGAACGCCTCCCGCGACGTCAGTTCGTCGAGGAGTTCGTCGGTGGTCACCTTGGCCAGGAACGGGTGCATGGCCAATGAGGGCGCGACTGCGTTG
>JANLRZ010000153.1:0-2412 GCA_031362155.1 Acidimicrobiia bacterium
TTGCGTTTCCCTCCCCCGACCCCCCCCCGTCCTGTGACCACCCCCCCCCACGCGGCCTCAACACGCCCCCCAATCCACCTTGCTAAAATACCCCCCTCGACCGGGGGGGTTTTGGACCCAAGTTCGGGATGGGGCGGGTCAGAAGTTGGTGATCGCGCCGGTCTCGGCGCCTTGGGCGAGCTTGGCGTACTTCGCCAGGAACCCACTCGTGTAGCGCGGCTCGGGAAGCTTCCAATCCGCCTTGCGGGCCTCGAGTTCGGCGGCGTCGACCATCAGGTCGATCGTGTGGTGTTCGGCATCGATCACGATCCGGTCACCGTCGCGCACGAACGCGATCGGGCCACCGTCGACCGCCTCGGGCGCGACATGCCCCACACAGAACCCGTGGGTGCCACCACTGAACCGACCGTCGGTGATGAGCGCGCAATCGCCACCGCGCCCGGCGCCCTTCATCGCGCCGGTCACCGCGAGCATCTCGCGCATGCCCGGTCCGCCCTTCGGACCTTCGTAGCGGATCACCACGATGTCGCCGGGATTGATCTTCCCGGCGAGGATTGCCTCCATCGCGAGGTCCTCACCGTCGAACACTCGGGCGGTGCCGTCGAAGAGCAGGTTGTCGAGCCCTGCGACTTTCACGACGCTGCCGTTCGGGGCCATCGAACCGCGCAGAATCGCGATCCCGCCCTGCGCGTTGATGGGGGCGTGCAGCGGGTGCACCACGTCACCGTCGGGCGCGGGCGAATCCAGCTCGGCCAGGTTCTCGGCCATCGTCTTGCCGGTCACCGTCATGCAATCGCCGTGGAGCAGCCCGGCATCGAGCAGTTCACGCAGCACGACGGGCACGCCACCGATGCGATCGATGTCGAACATGTGGTACTTCCCGTGCGGCTTCGTGTCGGCAATGTGTGGCACCCGCGCGCCGATACGGTTGAAGTCGTCGAGTTCGAGTTCGACCCGCGCCTCGTTGGCGATGGCGAGCAGGTGCAACACCGCGTTGGTGGAACCGCCGAGGGCCATGACCACCGCGATTGCGTTCTCGAAGGCCTCCTTGGTCATGATGTCGCGCGCCCGGATATTGCGTTCGATGAGGTGCATCACCGCTCGACCGGTCTCGAACGCGAAGTCGTCACGACGGCGGTCGACGGCTGCCGGCGACGCCGATCCCGGGAGGCTCATGCCGATCGCCTCACCGACCGACGCCATCGTGTTCGCGGTGAACATGCCCGCGCAAGAACCCTCGGTCGGACATGCTCGTTTTTCGATCTCACCGAGTTCGGTCTCGGTCAAGGTTCCAGCCGCGCACGCGCCCACGGCCTCGAACACGCTCACGATGTCGAGGGCCTGATCCTTGTACTGGCCCGGCATGATCGACCCTCCGTAGAGGAACGCGGCCGGAAGGTTGAGGCGAGCCGCGGCCATCAGCATTCCGGGCAAGCTCTTGTCGCACCCCGCGAAGGTGACCAACGCATCCAGCCGTTCGGCGTGCATCACGCACTCGACCGAATCGGCGATGATCTCACGGCTCACGAGCGACGCCCGCATCCCCTCGTGACCCATGGAGATGCCGTCGCTCACCGCGATCGTGACGAACTCCATGGGGAAGCCACCGGCCGCTCGGACACCGTCTTTGGCTCGCTTCGCGAGCCGGTCGAGCGGGAGGTTGCACGGCGTGACTTCATTCCAACTGGAGGCCACTCCGACCTGGGCCTTGCCCCAGTCGCCGTCGGTCATCCCGACGGCGCGCAACATGGCGCGAGCCGGAGCCCGCTCCATACCGTCGGTGACCTCGTGACTCTTCCGCTTCATGTCGGTCATAACTCATCCATCTGCTCATGGTTCCGCCTCTTGGCATCCCAGCGTACGCGCGGGTAGGTCGGTGGCCCCTCCTCAAAACGCTACGGTCCCGAGTGTGAACCACGCCGTGACCCTGATCGCATGAAGGTCGACGCACCGCTCGTCGCCGGGGGCCTCGCCGATGTCCCGGCGACGGCCCGCCGGGTGGAGGCCGACCATTACGACGGGCTCTATACGTTCGAAGGCCCTCGGGACCCGTTCCTGCCCCTCATCTTGGCTGCCGAACACACCGAACGGGTCCAGCTCATGACCGCCATTGCCATCGCGTTCGCTCGGAACCCGATGACCATCGCGAACCTGGGTTGGGATCTCCAGGCCGCATCCGGCGGCCGGGCCATCGTCGGGCTCGGGTCCCAGATCAAACCCCATGTCGAGAAGCGGTTCTCGATGACGTGGTCCGACCCGGCGGCTCGAATGCGCGAGTTCATCGAGGCCCTCCGAGCGATCTTCGCGACCTGGCAAGACGGAGCACCCCTGCGGTTCGAGGGTGAGTACTACCGCCACACTCTCATGACGCCGTTCTTCACCCCCGAACCGATTCCGGCCGGGCCGCCACGC
>JANLRZ010000157.1:0-13925 GCA_031362155.1 Acidimicrobiia bacterium
CGAGACGCGTCACGCGATCTGGAAGGGTCTGCACGTGTCGCGTGAGAAGCAGATCGATCGTCCGTGGCGCAAGCACGGCGTGCTGCCGGTGTAAGGGCACAACGGTGACGGAACCGACCCGGCGCGTATGCCGCGGCCGGGCCCCGGACCGAGATCACGATGTTCGCCGAACTGGCGAGCGCTTGGCTCCGGCGGATGTGGCGCGAGCCGACACGATGAGGAACGCTGCGGGGACGAGCACGATGGCCGAGCTTGATGCCGCGCCCCCAAACACGTTGAGCGTCGTGCCGTAGCTCGCAGTACACAGCACCGCGGCAACCACGAGCGCGACGCCGAGCGGCTTGGCGGCACGGGTCCCGGCCAGTCCGGCGACGGCGATACCGACGGCGATCAGGGTGAGCCCGAGGAGGACGGTTCCCCGGAGCGCCTGGTTGCCCGTGCTGATGGACGCGAAGTACTTCGTGCCGCTCACGCTGAGCGAGAAGCTGCGCTCTCGGGTCTGGTACGCGATGTAGCCGCCGACGAACCCGAGGAGCGCGCCGAGACCGATGCGGCCGGCCTTGATCGATCGACGAATCTGGTCGCGGTCCCCGCTCCGAATCTTGAGGATCAGTGAGTCGACCGACCACGGTCCGGCGCCGAGCCCGATGATGGCGAGGTGGGTTGCGATCATCAGGTAGTAGGCCCAGTTGTATTCGCCGGGAGTGTTGAGCACCGACAGCGTGATCGAGATCGACATGCCGACGCCGAGGAGCCCTGCGAATCGGGTCCACAGCCCGGCCAGCAACAACGCGGCGAGGCTGACCTCCACGGCCAGCGTGATCCATCCGAACAGCTTGAAGTTGGGAACCACGATCTCTTGGAGGAACCACTTGAACGGTCCGAAGACGGCGTTCTCGATGCCGTGGTTGGTGAAGACCCAGAGGCCCCGGTTCGGGCGTCCGAAGTCGGGGGGTCGCTTCCAGTCGGTGTTCGAGAGCCACAGCATCCCGGCGATGATGCGCGCCGCGAACCCCGCCCAGCGGGGCCCGGCGAGCCGAAGCGGGTCGAGCTTGGTGCGGGTGGAGTCCAGGAACGATCCGGTGCTCATCTCGCCAGGGTAGGGCCGAAGCCGTCGTCGGTCACGGCCATGGTTCTCACGTTGGTCGAAACTCTCGGCGGCTCCACCCGGCATCCGCGGTGACGATCCATGCCGCAGCGTCCAACGTGACCCCGGTTCCGTCGTGACGATCGGCGAAAAGGGCCCGAACGGCTTCGATCGCCGCACTTCGGGACGCGGGATCCGCCGCGTCGAGCATCTGGCGAGCGATGCCGCCGCCGGCGAAGAAGGCGATGGCGTCGTCGACCGTGCCCGGCCCGCCGACCATCATCGGGGTGCGGAACGATGCGATCTCGATGTTGGTGAACCCCGCGTGGTCGAGCAGGGCACGAACGCTGTCGGAGTCGGCGAGCGCGAACATCCCTGGCCCACTGGGTCCCGGATCCGCAGGTGGCAGGAACGGTCCGGCGGCGACTGCGGCGTCGAGGAGCCATGCCTGTTGACCGAGTCCCTGCCAACAGGCGAACCCGAGTCGACCACCTGACCGGAGCGCGGATCGCAGGTTGGTGAAGGCGCGGCCGGGGTCGTCGAAGAACATCACGCCGAATCGGCTGGTCACAATGTCGAACTCGGTCCCGAACGACATCACCTGGGCGTCGCCGGGGACGAACTCGGCGTTGGTGACGCCGGCGGAATCAGCCCGGGCGGTGGCAACCGACAGCAACGGCGCGGAGATGTCGAGCCCGGTGACGGCTCCGGCGTCGGCGGCGAAGGCCAGGCTCAATGCACCGCACCCGCACCCGACGTCGAGGACGGAGTCCGAGCCTGACGCGGGCAGCCTCTCGCGCAGTGCCGTGAGGAACGGGAGCAACTGTCCGTCGTACTGATCGGCATGGTCGACCCAGTGCGCGGCCTCGTCACCGTTCCATCGTTGGCGCTGATCCTCGTTCATGACTGCTCCTGATGGTGATGGACGGCACCCACCCGAACCTGTTGGATCATTGTGGCTATTGCATCTGCGTGCGCGGGGTTCTCGTCCTGCTCGAGTGCGGTGGAGAGCTCATCGATGAGGAGCGAGCCGGCTGCTTGCGCGAGCCGGAACCGAGACCGGCGAGCGAGGTCCACCGTGGCGGTGCCCGCACCGGAGTCGATGAGCTCGGCGAGCAGTAGATCGGCAACGCCACGAGCCTGCACGCGGGCCGCGGCGCGGAGTGTCGCGACGAGGGCCAACGCCGCGGTGGTGTCGACGCCGTGACTGGTGGCATCGACCACGAGTGCGAGGAGCGCAGGCGAGCGCGCGACCAGCCGACCGTCGCAGTGTTGGATCAGGCCGGCGGCGAGCGCGGCGTCGACGTGATCGCCGTCCAGGGCGGTCGCGAGCTCGGCGGGGTCGACCTCGGTCGGCATCTCGTCGAAGGCGAGCCCGCTGAACGGCGCCATGGCGTCGGTGCCTTCGAGCACCGCGGCGAGGCTGGCACCGTTGCTCCACGCGGCGAGCAGGTCCTTGATCCCCGCCAATGAGTATCCGCGACCCTGGAGTCGGGTGATGAGCGCGAGGCGCTGGAGGTGCTCGGCGGAGTACACGCCCCGCCGACCGGCCCGTACCGGTGCCATGAGGATCCCGATCGTCTGGTACTCCCTGATCGTGCGCGACGGAACCCGCGAGGTCGTGGCGAGCTGATCGATGGTCCAGGACGTGACGCCCGTCTCGGAGCCCCGAGGGGTCTCGACATTGCCGGTATTTACCGTTACAGTCATATCTGTGAGTATGGCGGAGCCCGAGTACGAGGTCAACCACCCAGTATCGACGGTGCTGGAGACGTTGCGCCGCGATCACCCGGGAGTGCTGTTCGACCTGGTCACACCGCCCGAGCGATTGAATGGCGGGTTCTGGGCCGAGTTGTGGTCGCTCGCCCTCGCGGAGGTGCCGGCCGGTTGGCCCGACCACCTCGTGATTCGCATCGCTCCCGATCGGGCGCCGGCCCGGTGGGAGATCGCGGCGCAGCGCGCGACCGCGGGCCAGGGATTCTCGACCCCGGCCGTGCGCGCCTGGGGCGGACTCGAGGCGGATGACCGTGAACCTCCCTGGTGTGTGATGGATCACGCCGACGGCGCGCCCCTGCTCGCAGGGCTCGACGGTGTGTCGGCCATCATGCGCCTCCCTTCGGTCGCGCGACGTTTACCCGCCGATCTCGCTCGGGTCATGGCGAGCCTTCATGGACTGGACCCGCAGCCGCTCCTCACGGCATTCGGCGGACTGCATGACCGCCCGGTCGGGGTAGTCGCGGTCCTTGATCACCTGGCCGAGACGGCCCGCGCACTGGACGCCCGCGACGAGACTGCGACACTCGAGCGCCTCCGCGCGACGATGCCCGGCGACCCGGACGTCGTCATCTGCCATGGAGACCTGCATCCCTTCAATGTGTTGGCCGACGGCGACACGTTGACGGTGATCGACTGGACCGCCTCGCAGGTCGCGCCGGCCGAGTTCGATGTGGCGTTCACGTCGTTGTTGATCGAAGTGCCGCCGCTCCAGGCTCCGCCGTGGCTCCAGGCCACCATCTCGTTCCTGGCGCGCCGGGTGGCCCGACGCTTTCGTCGCCGGTACTCGCACTTCCGCGGTCGTCCGCTCGATGGGTCGTCGTTCGAGTGGTTCCAAGACCTGCATTCGGTGCGGCTCCTCCTCGAAGTGGCCAACTGGGAACGCAACGCAGAGTTGGAGGCGATGGCCGGGCATCCGTTCGTCGGGATGGCGCCGACGTTGCGCTCCCGGTTGGCGAGCCGCAAGTGATTGGGCCGTTGATCCGCAACGATTAGGGTGCGCGGCATGGCTGAAATCCGCGCGGAGATCACCGCGAACGTCTGGCAAGTCGTGGTCGAAGAAGGGCAGATGGTCGCCGAGGGCGACGAGATCTGCATCCTCGAATCCATGAAGATGGAGATTCCCGTCGTCACCGAGGTACCGGGTGTCGTGCGGGAGTTGCATGTCGCGCCCGAGCAGGTCGTGCAGGAAGGCGACCTGCTCGCACTCATCGACGAGTCGTGAACCCGGCGTGATCCGGTGGACTGAACCGGCCGAGCACGTGGGTCTGGCCATCCTGGACCGCCCGGACCGTAGGAACGCGCTCAACGCCGAGATGTGCGAGGACCTGCGCGGCCACCTCGAAGCGGGTGGCCATCTGCGGGCGGTCGTGATCGCCGGGGAGGGATCGGCGTTCTGTGCCGGAGCCGACCTCGTGCGCCGTACGGCCGACCACAGCGGCCTCGAGCACGGTGGAGACGATTCGTTCCGGCCGGCGTTCGAGCTGCTGTGTGAAGCAATCCAACATCATCCGGCGCCGGTGATCGCCGCGGTGCACGGCCCCGCGATCGGCGCGGGCACCCAACTCGCCGTCGCGTGCGACTACCGCGTCGTCGGCCCCGACGCTCGCTTCGGTGTCCCCGGCTCGAAGCTCGGCATCGTGCTGAGCCCGAAGAACATCACCCGGTTGGTGCAACTCGTCGGACCGACGAATGCGTCGGACTTGTTGGTCACGAGTCGCTACGTCGACCGCGCCGAAGCACAACGCCTCGGCTTGGTCACCCGCACGGTGGACGATGCCCGCGCTGACGCGTTGGCATTCGCGTCGGAGATCGCCGCACTCGCGCCGATCACCGTCCAAGGCCACAAACGGGCGGTCAACCTCGTGAAGGAGGCGGCTGCGCTCGGTGAGGCGGCGTCGGCCGAGATTGCGGAGTGGGAACGTCGCGCCTTCCAGAGCGACGACCTCCAAGAAGGACTCGCGGCCTTCGCCGAGAAACGCACCCCCAACTTCACCGGCACCTGACCCACTCCCCAGCGTTTGGCGCGTGGTGGCGGGTTTAGGGGTGGCGGAGGGTGCGGCGGAGGGGCTTGCCGCTCGGTGTGCGCGGGATCTCGGTGATGGTGCGGACGGCGCGGGGGAGTTCGGCGGGAGTCAGGCCCTCGGCCCTCCCGGCGGCGCGCAGGGTTTCGAGCGATGGCGGAGTGGCGACGTCGACGGGAACGATCCACGCCACGACCTGTTCACCCCACTCCGGGTCGGGATCACCGACGACGGCGATGTCGGCGATTCCCGGGATCTCGCGGAGTACCGCTTCGATGCGGACCGGGCTGACGTTCACGCCGCCGGTGATGATGAGGTCCTTGATCCGGTCGATCACTTCGAGGCGACCGTCGGTGGCCCACCGGCCGACGTCGCCGGTGCGGAACCAACCGTCGGGTTCGAGGCCGAGCCCGACCGGAGCCGCGGCCGGATCGACCTCGCGGTACCCGGCCATCACGACCGGTCCGCGTACGAGGATCTCACCGGTGTCCGGGTCGAGGTCGATGTCCACGCCGGCGAGTGGATGACCGTCGTGCACGCATCCGCCCCCGGTTTCGGTGAGCCCGTAGGTGGTCGCCACCGGGATCCCGGCCGCGGCGGCACTCGAGAAGAGCGATGCCGGGATCGGACCGCCGCCGAGCAGGACGCGGCGGAAACGCGCGACCGACGCGGTGTCGGCGTCGAGCGCGCGCCGCAACGTCGTCGGCACGAACGACACCAACGAGCATCGCCCCGCCGCCGCGAGCACATCGTCGAGATCGAACCATGCGTGGGTCTCGACGGGAACGCCGTCGAAGTAGCCGCGGGCCACGATCGCGAGTCCCGCGACCGCGTGGAGTGGGACACACGCCAACCAGCGGTCCGTGGGCTTGAGCCCGATCGCCGAATGCACGGCCGCGGCCGACGCGCGCAGGCCCGCGGTCGTGAGCTGCACGAAGCGGGGCGTGCCGGTCGTGCCGGAGGTGGCGATGACCGCGCCGACCTCCCCGACCACACCACGACCACCAGGGAACGGGCGGACCCCGTCGCCATCGACCACATGGGTGGGGGCCAACGCGTCGAGCCGCTCGGCCGACCCGGCGGGGTTCGGATCGAGGACCGACACCGCATGCCCCTCGGCCCACGCCCGCCGTACCGCGGCGGCGGCTTCGGGGCCCGGGAGGGCGATCGCGTGGAGCTGCGAGTCGTTCGGCCCGGCCATTCCTCGGTAGCGTAACGATAGGAGTGATCACTCCCAGAGTTGGAGGAAGCGTGACAACGAACCCGATCCGTCCGGGCGCGGAGTGGAAGCCCACCGAGCACGAGTTCGGCGACATTCGCTACGAGGTGTCCGACGGCATCGCGAAGCTCACGATCTGTCGGCCCGAGGTGCGCAACGCCTTCCGGCCCCAGACCCTGTTCGAGCTGCGCGATGCCTTCGAGATCGCCCGCGACGACCCCACCGTGGGCGTGATCATCCTCACCGGCGAGGGGCCGGACGCGTTCTGCTCCGGTGGCGACCAGCGCGTGCGGGGCGACGACGGGTACGTCGGCGCCGACGGGATCGGGCGCCTGAACGTGCTCGACCTCCAGATCCAGATCCGCCGCTTACCCAAGCCGGTGATCGCCATGGTCGCGGGATACGCGATCGGCGGTGGCCACGTGCTTCACGTCGTGTGTGATCTCACCATCGCGGCCGACAATGCCCGCTTCGGTCAGACCGGACCGAAGGTCGGATCCTTCGACGGCGGGTACGGCTCGGGCCTGCTCGCGCGGTCGGTCGGGCAGAAGAAAGCGCGCGAAATCTGGATGTTGTGCCGCCAGTACGACGCCGAAGCCGCGCTCGACATGGGACTCGTCAATACCGTCGTGCCGTTGGCGGATCTCGAAGTCGAGACCGTCGGGTGGTGTCGCGAAATGCTCGGGATGAGTCCGCTCGCGCTCCGCATGATCAAGGCATCGATGAACGCGGCCGACGACGGACTCGCGGGCATCCAGCAACTCGCCGGCGACGCGACCCTCCTCTACTACATGTCGGAAGAAGCCCAAGAGGGCAAGCGCGCGTACCTCGAGCGACGCCAGCCCGATTTCGACCAGTTCCCGAAGCGTCCGTGATCCGGTGCCGGTGACCGGATCTCGATGACCGGGCCTCGATGACCGGACGACCGACGTGACCACTGTGGCGGAATGGGTCGCGGGCGCGCGGCCCCGGACCCTCGGCCTCGCGATTGCACCGGTGGTCCTGGGGACGGCGGCCGCGACCACCGAGACCGAGTTGCGGCCGGCGCGGGCTGCGCTCGCGTTGGCGGTCGCGATCTCGCTTCAGATCGGCGTCAACTACGCGAACGACCACGCCGACGGGGTGCGCGGTACCGACACCGACCGGCGGGGGCCGATGCGGTTGACCGCAACGGGCACCGCCACACCGGCGGCGGTCAAGCGGGCGGCAATCATCGCGTTGGGCCTCGGCGCGGCGTTCGGGCTTGCGCTGTCGGTGGTGGTCGACCTGCGGCTGATCCTGCTCGGTGTGGTGTCGATCGCCGCGGCGTGGGGTTACACCGGCGGCCGCCGGCCCTACGGGTATGCCGGGTGGGGTGAAGTTGCGGTCCTGGTGTTCTTCGGCTTCGCCGCGTGTGCCGGTTCGGCGTACGTGCAGGCCGCCAGCGTGCCGGCGGTGGCCTGGTGGGGCTCGCTCGTCGTGGGGTTGCCGGCGTGCGCGGTGCTCTTGGTCAACAACATCCGCGATATCGCCACCGACACCGTCGCCGGGAAGCGCACGCTCGCAGTCCGGTTCGGCCGCTCGTTCGCGACGCGCCTGTTCGTCGGCTGCTTCGTCGGATCGCTGGTGGCGGTCGTGGTCATTGCCATCGAGGTTCCGCTCGCCGCGTTGGGACTCCTCGCCGTCGTCTTCGCGCTCGGGCCGATCCGTCTGGTGACCCAGCGCGAGGATCCGCCATCGTTGGTCAAGGCGCTCGTCGGGACGGTGCGATTCACGATCGTGGTCGCGCTCCTCACGACGATGGGTCTCGCACTCGGATGATCACCGAGCACCAATTGCGCATCGGCGATCGCGACGTCACGCTCGTCGACGGTCCGATGGGGTGGGGCGAGTGCTCGCCGCTCACGGGGTACCCGTGTGACCCGGCGCGCGCCCGGGCCGCGGCGTTCGAGGCGGCGACCGAGGGCTGGCCCCCGTTCGTGCGGACCGCGGTGCCGGTCAATCACCTCCTGGGCGCGGCGGACCCGCTTCCGAGTGCCGCAACGCTCGCCGGGTGGGGTCCGAGGCCCACGGTGAAAGTGAAGGTCGGTCGGGGCGACCCGGCTCAGGACGTAGGCCGGGTCGCAGAGCTTCGCGACCAACTCGGGCCGGACGCGCGGATCCGTGTGGATGCGAATGGCGCGTGGGACGTCGAGACGGCTGTGGCCACGCTCACTGCGATGGGCGCGTCGGATCTGGAGTTCGCGGAACAGCCGGTGCTCACGCTCGACGACCTCGGCGCGGTGCGCCGGCGAGTGCCGATGCCGGTCGCCGCCGATGAATGCATCCGAACCGTGGCCGACGCCCGCCGGCTCGCGGGGACCAGTGCGGCCGACATCGTGGTGCTGAAAGTGCAACCGGCCGGGGGAGTGCGGGCCGCCCTCGCGATCGCCGACGCGGCGGAGGTGCCCGCGGTCGTGACGTCGATGTTCGAGACCTCGATCGGGCTCGCCGCGGGGCTCGCCTTGGCCGCCGCGCTGCCCGCGCTGTCCTACGCCTGCGGGCTGGCGACGCTGGAGCAGATCGCCGGTGACGTGACCGACCGGCCGCTCGTGCCGGTGGCCGGCGTGCTCCACCTCGACGCGTCGTTTCCGCCGGTGCCGACTGCGGCCCGGCTCGCCCGTTACGCGGTGGCGGTGTGAGCCGCGGCGATCACCGCGGCCAGCGCGGCCGGAGCCTCGAGCGGGAGCGCGTGGCCGCCGTCGAGGCGTACGAGGGTCGCGCCGGGAATCGTGGTCGCGATCGTTTCGCCGATCGCGGTATAGCGGGAGTCGAGGTTCCCGACGACGACCGTTGTCGGCACGCGGATCGAAGCGAGCCGGTCGTGCACCGGCTCCATCTCGCCCTGGCCCAACCTCAGCATCTGGTGCGCGAGCCGGTCGGCCGTCATGGCCGCGGCCCGTTGGCCGACCATGGCCGCGGCGGGTGGCAAGGTGGCGAACAGGGGTTGACGGACCCAATCTTCGAGAAACGCCGCGACGCCGAGGCGATGAATGGCATCGGCCCGTTCCTGGTCGAGCGCGGCGCGCACCCGCCGTTCGCCGGCGTCGCGAATCCCCACGCCTGCGCTCACGAGGACGAGTCGGTGCACGAGTTCGGGCCGGTCGATGGCGAGCCGGAGGGCCAGCCGTCCGCCCATGGAGTAACCCACGCACGTGGCGATTCCCATCGCGGCCCCGATCGCCGCCGCGGTCGGCGCGAACTCGAGCCCGTCGGGTACCTCGACCGGTTCGGCGTCGGCTCGAATGGACGCCGGCAACGCGGCGATCACCGCTCCCCACGCGCTTGCGGGTTGCGAGAATCCTGGAACCAGGGCGAGCCGCATCGGGGAATGGTGCCATGAGCCGCGAGGTGAACTCCGCCTTCACCGGGGCGCTCGTCGATGGGTGGGTCCGCGCCGGCGTGACCGACGTCGTGATCTCGCCGGGCTCGCGGTCGGCACCGTTGGCGTATGCAGTGGCCGCCGAGGGTCGCCTGGCCCGTCACATCGTGCTCGACGAGCGGGCCGCCGCGTTCGTGGCGGTCGGTCTGGGGCGTATCACCGGTCGGCCCGCAGTGGTGATCACGACCTCGGGCACCGCAGCTGCGAACCTGCATCCCGCGGTGCTCGAAGCTCATCACGGGTTCGTGCCGATGATCGTGGCGACGGCCGACCGACCGCCCGAACTGCGCGACACCGGTGCTCCGCAGACGATCGACCAACGCGGCCTCTTCGGTGTCGCGGTCCGCTGGTTCGCCGACCCGCCGGCCCCGGTCGACGACGCCGGCCGGGTGGGTGAGTGGCGCGCGCTGGGTGTGCGGTCGGTGGCCGAGGCGACGGGTGCAGTGCCCGGTCCGGTGCACCTGAACCTCGCCTTCGCCGAACCGCTGGTTCCCGCTACGGACTCATTGGTCGGGCCAGCACCGTCGGAGGTGCCGCACATCGATCCGAACGCGCAGGCCGGCGGACCGAACGCAGCACCGCGCCTGTCGCCCGAGGCGCTCTCGGCGCTGGTCGACGACATCGTCGGCGCGCCCCACGGCGTGGTCATCGCGGGCGCGGGGCATGGGGTGGCGGCGGAGACGATCCAACGATTCGCGACGGCCAGCGGCTGGCCGGTGATCCCCGATCTGCTTGCGGGGCTCGGCGCGCTCCCCGCTGCGGTCGCGCGCTCCGAAGCGCTGGTGCGCAGTCCGGACTTCGCGGAGGCACATGCGCCGACGCTGGCCCTGCGCATCGGTGCGCCGCTCACCAGTACGACGGTGATCCGGTGGCTGGAACGGGTCGGCACGGACACGCGTCTGATCGATCCGCTGGGCCGCTGGCGCGAACCCGTGTACGGGGCCACGTCGGTCATCGCCGCCGAGGTCGAGTGGTTGCTGACCGAACTCGCGGCTCGCCTGGAGGCGCGCCGCGCGCTGGCCGCGGGTTGGTCCGAGGCCTGGGCCGATGCCGATACGCGAGCCACCGCGGCGCTCGATGCCACGTTGGACGGTTGGCGAGACTGTTCCGAACCGCGCGCGGCGCGAGACGTTCTGGGCGCGGTCCCCACCGACGCGGCGTTGGTCGTTGCGTCGAGCATGCCCGTGCGCGATGCCGAGTGGTTTGGCGCTCCCCGTGACGACATCCGAGTCCTTGCCAATCGCGGCGTCAACGGAATCGACGGATTCATCGCGACCGCAACCGGTGTCGCTCTCGGCGCGTCGAGTCCGGTGGTCGCACTGTGCGGCGATCTCAGCTTCCTGCACGACGGCGGTGGCCGATTGGCCGCCGCTGCGCTGGCTCCGAACCTCGTGGTGGTAGTGATCGACAACGGGGGCGGGGGCATCTTCTCGTTCTTGCCCCAGGCCGCGGGTCCCGCCGGTTTCGAGGAACTGTTCGGCACTCCGCCCGAGGTCGATCTCGCCGCGATCGCTCGCGCCCACGGCTTCACCACGACGACGGTGGAGGCACCCGACGCGCTGGCGAGCGCGGTCGCCGAGGCCGTTGCGATCGGCGTCGCCGCGATGGTGATTGTGCGGACCGATCGCCAGCGGAACGTCGACCATCACGCCCAGGCGTGGGCTGCGGTCGAACGATCGGTGCGCGCGTCTATGTAGTCAGCGCGTGCAGGATCGGTTCGAGTTTGGCGGTGGTCTCGTCCCATTCGCTCTCGACCACGCTGCCCGCGACGATGCCGGCTCCAGCGTGAACGATCGCGCTCGACCCGTGGAGGCGGGCGCCGCGCAGCGCCACCGCGAACTCGCCGTCGCCGGCGGCGTCGACCCAACCCACCGGCCCCGCATATCGACCCCGCGGGATCGGTTCGTGCTTGCGGATCAGTTCGAGCGCGAGGTCGCGGGGAACGCCCCCGACGGCCGGTGTGGGGTGGAGGGCCCGCGCGAGGCCGAGCGCGCTCGGCGTGGTGGACCGGGTCAGCGCCCGGACGTAGGTCGCGAGATGGGACACGTCGGGGAGTTCGGTGACCTCCGGGCCGCCGGCCACCACGTCGTCGCAGTGGGCGCGCAGCACGTCGGTGATCGCGCCGACGACCACCTCGTGTTCGTGGCGCTGCTTCGGCGATTGGGTGAGCCGGGTCGCGGGCGCGCGAGTGGGCGCGACGGGTTCGGTCCCGGCCAGCGGTCGCGCGGTGACCGTGGTGGCCTCGCGGCGGATGAGCAGTTCGGGCGATGCCCCAACGAAACCGTCGAAGGCATAGAGGAACCGGTCGGGCTCGCGGTCGGCGAGGCGCCGGAGCACCCACGCCGGGTCGATCGGTCGTTGCGCGTCGACGCGGATGGCTCGGGCGAGCACCACCTTGACCAGGCGCCCGGCGTCGATGGCATCGAGCGCGGCAGTGATCGCAGCCGCCCACGATGCGCGGTCCATGAGTTCGTGGATGACGAGATCCCCGGGCGAAACCGGCTCGGCGGTCGCAGGAGGCACGAGCCCCAATGGCTGGGTCCGGGGTGCGACGCCGCGCGTGAACTCGGTGCGCCACCAGGTGCCATCGGCGCGGCGGCCTTCGACCCACTCGGGCACGATCATCGTCGTAGCCGGATCGGGGGTGAAGGGCAGATGCCCGACGGCGATGGCACCGGTTCCGCGGTCGCCGATGTCGTCGGTCACCGCGATCAGGGAGAGTGCCGCGTCGACCTCGTCGACCGGGACCCGAGCCGCGACGCCACCAGTGACGAAGCCGATGCCATCGCGGATCCAGGCGAACCCGTCGGCACCGAGCCGGTCGACGAGATCGCCGGTCCCGGTGATGACGCGCGTGGTCGCGACGAGCGGACCGGCGGGGGCCGTCGTGGCCTGGACTTGAGTCATGCCCGGCATCCCGTGATGAGCTGCACCGCACCACCGGTGAAGGTGCGCCGTGCCACGTCGGTGAAGCCGGCGGCGCGGAAGAGTTCGAGGAGCTCGGTGGGTGCTGGGAGATACGCCGTCGACGCCGGGAGATAGCGGTAGGCCTGCGCGTCGCCCAACCACCCGCCGATGCGCGGAACCGCATGACGGAACCAGACCGTGTGACCTGCTCGCATGACCGGATTGGTTGGCTCCGCCGCGTCGAGCAGTGCGATGCGACCCCCGGGGTGCACCACCCGCGCGCACTCCCGTGCAAAGGCGCCCAGGTCGGTGAAGTTACGCAGCGCGAACCCGCACGTGATGCCGTCGGCGCTGCCGCTCGCGATGGGGAGCTGGAGCGTGTCGGCCCGGACCAGCGGGGTCGGGACCTCGGCATATTGGAGCATGCCCGGCGACAGGTCGAACCCGATGGCGGTGAGGCCGCGGTCGTTGAGTTCGCGGCAGAGGTCGCCGGTGCCGCACGCGAGGTCGAGTACGCGACCACTCCGGAGACCGAGCGAGTCGATCGTGTGCCGACGCCAGCGCTTGTCCTGGCCGAGTGAGATCAGCCGATTGAGCTTGTCGTAGCTCGGAGCGACGCGATCGAACATGGCGGTCACGGTGGTGCGCTTCTCATCACCGGTGGGCAGATGCACGGTCATCGACGGGCCTCCTCGATCCGACGGGTCCCCGCCGCGTCGGCCGCCGCGATCTCGTCGTCGTCGCCGACGGCTTCGAGGTGTTCCTGCGCGACCCGCAGCAGGACGCGACGGAAGTGTTGGGCCACGAGCGTGCCGGTTGCCGGCAGGAGGGTGCGGAACGCGGCGACGAGACGCGCGGCGCGTTCGTCGTCGTCGAGTCGGGCATCGAGCAGTGGGTGGCGAACGTGCTCGTCGAACATCTCAACCGCGGCGGTGGCGATCTCGATCGTGGCCGCGTGATGACGGCGGGCGAGATCGAGGAGTGCCGGGAGGGGAACGCCGGCCTGGAGGAGCTCCAACCCGGCGGCGGCGACGTCGACGTCGGCGGTGGTGAAGTGCGCGACGCCGTCGTGCACTCGCGGGAGCATGAGTCCTTCGGCGACGACGGCTTCGATCACCGCCGGGGGCACCCCGGCCCGGCTCGCGAGTTCGTCGACGGTCAGGAACTCCTCGGTGTCGGATTCGGCCACTGCGGCCGCCAAAGGTCGGTCGATCGGGTCGAGCTCACCGTCGAGGACGCGCCGGATGATGGCGAGTGTGAACCCTTCGGCCTGCAGGTCTCGGATCTGGTGGAGCCGGTCGAGGTGGTCGGCTCCGTACCAGGCGACCCGGCCGGTGCGGACCGGCGGCGCGAGCAGATGACGCTTTTGGTAGAAGCGAATGGTGTCGACCGAAACGCCGGCATGATCCGCCAGTTCCTGGACGCGGAACTGCACGGTGTCCGGGGCGAGATCGGAGGTGGGGGACATGCGCCGATTGTAGGAGTGATCACTCCTAACGTTGGGATCGGGCGCCG
>JANLRZ010000166.1:0-4038 GCA_031362155.1 Acidimicrobiia bacterium
CGGTGCGCTCGAGGTGCTCGAACCTGCAGGGCTGCGCCACGCCCTCGCCCAAGTGGGGGCCGAGCTCGTTGCGCGTTACGCGCCCTGACCGAGCGCGTCGGCGGTCACTTCCATGTGGCCCAGGTGTTGGAACAGTTCCTCGAGCACATGGATCACGAGGGCGCCGTCGGAACGATCGGTACCGGGCATGAAGTCGCGAAGGGGATGGTCGAGCACCGTCGGACCGGCCACGAAGTCGACGAGCACGGCGCTGGTCCGTTCGGTCGCAGTGGCGATGCGCGCTCGCAGTTCGGCGATTGTGGCCGTCGCCGCGAACTCGGCGTCGCGATCGCGGACGCTCTCCCGGCCGAGGCCGGGGAGTTCGAACCACGACGGCGCGAGTTCACAACAGTGCACGATCAGGCCGGCGACGGAGTTGGTACCCCAGCCGGCAGGCCGCTCGTTGACGGTCTCGTCGTCGAGTCGGTCCAGGACCCGGGCCATTCCGGCGAAGGCGTGGCGCAGGTAGAGGTCGATGCTGGCGGGTTCGAGGTCCATGAGAGGATCCTAGGAATGTGGTCAGCGTTCGGCGGAGGGACAGGGATCACTTGCGACCGCCGATGAGGATCTCGGCGAGACCGTCGACGCATCAGCTCACGTCGATGTCATCTTGAGCCCGAGCGCCGCCATGGGGCACGGCTCGTTCGCGGGGTCGCACCCACGCGTCACGACGTCGTTGATCTACTCCAGGTCACCCGGATCGACGTCTTCGAGCACGCGTGCGGTTGGGACGCCGTCCAGTCCCGGTGAGAGGTCCTTGGACTGCCAGACGACGCCCTCCAGGAACTCCTTGAACCCGTGTGCCGCCTCGGAATCGTCGAACTCCAGGTCGATGATGATGTAGCAGGGATCGCCAACCGGTTGACGAACCCGCTGCGTTCGCACGCCGGCGTTCTTCCGGGCGTCCGCGAAGGTGTTGAAGGCGCCAAGCCAGGTGTCGAGATCAGTGATCGGGTGCTCGATGTGCAGGGTCGCCATGCCATCTCCTACACCCGTCTCAGGGTCGAGCACAACGCTGGCCGGCGCCGGGTGCAGCGTTGTTGAACCGACCAACGGCCTGAGCGGAGGGAGAGGGATTCGAACCCTCGGTGAGTTTCCCCACACACGCTTTCCAAGCGTGCCGATTCGGCCGCTCTCGCACCCCTCCGGGCGTCTCGCGAGCGAGACGTCGAGTGGGTGATGGTAGCGGGCGAGGTCCTGATACCCTCCCTTCGCGGACCGTGCTAGGTGGGGAACCTGTGGTGCCCTGTAACCCTCAATCCACATGTGGGGGACTGAATTCCTGCCTGAGGCTCGAGCCGGAATAGGGAAGGCGACTCGCACGCAGCGTCGAGGGCCGGGTCCTGCGCAACGAGATCTCGTGAACCGAGTCAGGTCCGGAAGGAAGCAGCTCTCAGCGGGCCCTCTCGTGTGCCGCAGGGTTGCCTGGTCTGAGCCAGCGACGAGACCCGCGCCCTATTGCGTCGAGTCGATTGCAGGTGCACGGTCCGCATTCGCGAATTTTCGAGTGGTCCCGCACGGCGGGACGCAACGCGAATACTCTCCCGCCCGTGGGGGAGAGGGCGAAATCCACGTCGCGTACGCGCGCGCTGACTGCAGTGCCGCGCGTCCGGGCGCCGATTCGGTTGACCGCAGTGGCGGTGTTGGTGCTCGCGGGCGTCAGCGTCGTGTCGTTCCCGTCTCCCGGTGCTGCCGGACCGTCGGATCCCCCCGAGTTGCGGGTTGCGGTCCTCACCCCCGACTTCACCGATTCACTCAGCTTCGATGCCGCCCCTGATCGGATTCAGGCGATCGCTGCGGCTTCCAACAGCCATACGAATATGCGGTCGGTGTTCTGGTGGTCCGACGCGCCCGTCGAGACCGATGCCACGAGCTGCGCGACCTGGACCGACGAGGCCGGCACGCTCACTCAGCCGGGTGCTGCCCTTCACCTGACGGAGGGCCCGCGGGGCTCGGTCCAGGCGATCACCGTGACCAAGAACATCTACTTCGGTGGTCCATGGATCTTCAACATCCACGTCTGGGATTCCGACACCGGTCGGATGGATCGGCTCGACTCCGTCCCGGTGCGCTCGCTGCTCGTGGACAACGACGAGGCTCGGGTGCGGCCGCTGCCCTGGCGGCTCTGCGCCCGCACCCGGGGCTCGGAGCTCTCCTTCAAGGTCTGGCCGACCGCTTCCGCGGAGCCGCCGTGGGACGACTCCCGTTTCGGGGGCACGATCGCCCTGCCGGCCGATGCTCCTGCGTCCGGCGCCAGCGGCTGGTACATCGGTCACATGAGCCCGGGCACCGTGTCGACGTTCAGCGACCTCACGACCACGGCTTGACCCGACGGCGAGCGTCGCCGGGTCGATAGGGTCGGGCGATGTCGTTCCAGGCCCTGTACCGGAAGTACCGACCGCAACGGTTCGGCGAGCTGGTCGGTCAGGACCACATCACGGCGGCGCTGCGCAACGCGGTTCGAGAGGACCGGATCGGCCATGCCTACCTCTTCTCCGGGCCCCGAGGGAATGGCAAGACCACGACGGCTCGCGTCCTGGCCAAGGCGCTCAACTGTCTCGATCTCGGTGACGACGGTGAGCCGTGCGGGCAGTGCGAGAACTGTGTGTCGATCGCGGCAGGAACCTTCAGTGACCTGATCGAGATGGACGCGGCGTCGAACCGGGGGATCGACGATGCCCGCGACCTCGTGAGCCGGATCAGTCTCGGTCTCGGTGCGACCTCGAAGCGGAAGGTGTACCTCCTCGACGAGGTGCACATGCTCACGCCGCAGGCCGCGAACACGCTCCTCAAGACGATCGAAGAACCTCCGGCGCACGTGGTGTTCATCCTTGCGACCACCGAACCCGAGAAGGTGCTGCCCACGATTCGGTCGCGCACGCAGCACTTCGAGTTTAAGTACCTCACCGTCGACGAGTTGACCGGCCTGCTCGCGTCCGTCCTGACCGACGAGGGTGTCGAGTTCGAAACCGACGCGTTGGCGATCGTGGCCCGCGCCGCCGGCGGTTCGGCGCGCGACTCCGAGTCCCTGTTGGACCTGGTTCTCGCGCGCGGCGGTGCCGTCACGGTGGCGGCGGTCGAGGCCGCGCTCGGTGGCGCACCCTTCGAACTCCAGATGACGATCCTCGACGCCGTCGCGGCCGAGGACGTCGCCGGTGTCCTCACCGGCGTCGCGGCCCTGCTCGATGCCGCGCACGACCCGCGCCGCATCGCCGAGGGCCTGCTCGCGTCGCTGCGGGACGCGTTCATCTCCGTGGCCGGTGCGGGTCGGGTCGTGATCGACGAGCCCGACGAGGTCAGAGCCCGGCTGCTGACCGTCGGCGAGACGATGGGGAACGCGGTGCTGGTGCGCGCCCTCGAGACGTTGGGGCAAGCCATCGTCGACATGCGGGGCACCGATGCCGCCGACCCGCGCCTCGTCTTGGAGATTGCCCTGGTCCGCCTGGCCCGGCGGGATGCCGCGGGCTCGCTGCAAGCACTCGCCGATCGTGTCGACCGGCTGGAGGCCCGCCTCGACCAGGGCGGTGCGCCGGCGCCGTCGGCCGCGGCACCTGCGGCTCCGACCGCTGCGGCCCCCGCACCCGCATCAACGCCTGCACCCAGCGGGTCGGCGCGGTCGCGGCCGGCCCGGACGCGACCCGCCGTCGCCGAACCCGAGGAGCCCACCGCGCCGGCATCGTCGAGCGATGCCGACTCGGCATCCGTTCCCCGCGGTCGACCGGCCGCGCTGGGGGCACTGCGCAAAGCCGCAGCGTCGAAGACCTCAGCGGGTGCCGACGCGGAACCGGCCGCGGCAGCTGTGGCGGATGCCGACGCGTCACCGTTGCCGACCGAGACCGCAGTGGAGTTCGACCTGGGCGACGTGATCGTGGCCTGGGCGAAGGTGTTGGACTCCGTGCCGAAGTCGCTGCGGGCGTCGGTGATGGAGGCCCAGCCGGTGCGGGTCGAAGGCAACGTCATCGTCTTCGGCGTGGCTCGGAATCACATCGACGCCGTGAA